>NZ_JBQFPK010000005.1:0-282669 GCF_056534465.1 Ruegeria sp. D3 | reverse complement strand
CGCCGATCGCGATGGAGCAGGGCCTGCGCTTCGCGATCCGCGAAGGCGGCCGCACCGTCGGCGCCGGTGTTGTGTCGAAAATCACTGAGTAATCACGGTAGGCCGGGCTTCAGCCCGGGACATCGTTGAACGAATGAAGGCCGTCCCAAAAGGGGCGGCCTTTTTCGTTTTTGGCGAGGCTCAAATTGATGCTAAAATATATCACATTGAAATGTTTGGATTGAAAAGGAACCTTAGGATGCCTTTAGCAATACGTTCGCTTTGTTTTGCCGCTGCAATTTCTTTTTCAGCCACTTGTGCGTTAACAGAACAAATTGCCGATCGTATTTATTCAGGCGGCCCTATTATAACGATGAATGATGCACTCCCTTCCGTCCAAGCGGTCGCGGTCAAGAACGGTCGTATTCTGGCGGTTGGATCTCTGTCTGATCTCTTTGTGCATGAAGGTGAGGGCACACAAACTTTCGATCTGAATGGGCGCGCACTTCTTCCGGGCTTTGTTGACAGTCATGGACATGTTGTGATGGGCGGGCTGCAGGCATTGTCGGCCAACCTGCTTTCGCCGCCTGACGGAGAAGTCACGGATATCGCCAGCCTGCAAGCCGCATTGTCGAATTGGGCAAAAGAGAATTCAGAGGCCGTCGAACAGGTGAAAATGATCGTTGGTTTTGGATACGACAACGCTCAACTGCAAGAGCTGCGTCATCCCACGCGAGAAGACCTTGATGTAGTTTCCAGGGACTTGCCCGTCATAATTATCCATCAGTCCGGGCATCTGGGAGTCGCGAACACAAGGGCTTTGGAGTTGGCTGGCATTACAGCCGCTTCAGAAGCTCCTCCGGGTGGCGTGATTCAGCGCGATGAAGAAGGCGAACCTAACGGTGTTCTGGAGGAATATGCTTTTTTCTCGGTTCTTGTGCCGATGCTGGGGAATCTGGGTGAGGAAGGTCTGGTGGCCTTCGCCCGCGCCGGAGCCGACCTTTGGGCCAAGTTTGGATATACGACCGGACAAGAGGGGCGATCTTCTGGTGAGATCGTAGAGGTACTAAGAAAGGTCGGTGCCACAGAAGGACTTCCCATCGACGTTGTCGCGTTTCCTGACGTATTGGAGGCCCGGGATTATATTCGCGATAACACCTCTGCGGACTACGTCGACCGGGTTCGGGTCGGCGGCTGCAAACTTACAATCGACGGGTCACCGCAGGGTTTTACTGCTTTGCGGGATCGTCCCTACTATGATCCAGTCGGCACCTATGATGCCGGCTACGCAGGATATGCTGCAATAACAATGGATCAACTGCAGGACGCTGTGAACTGGTGTTATGAGAATGGGTTCCAGATCCTCGTGCATTCAAACGGAGAAGGCGCGTCGGACATGCTGATTGCCGCACTGGAAGAAGCGCAACTCAAATATGGCGATCCGGGCAACCGCCCGGTTCTGGTGCACGGGCAGTTTCTGCGGGAAGATCAAGTGGCCAGCTTCAAGCGCCTCGGGGTCTTTCCATCACTTTTCCCGATGCACACTTTCTATTGGGGCGACTGGCACCGTGATCATACTGTTGGACCAGTGAACGCCGACAATATCTCGCCCACTGGATGGCTCCGCGAACGGGATATGATTTTTGGCACGCATCACGACGCGCCCGTCGCCTTTCCAGACAGTATGCGTGTTCTTGCGGCAACGGTGACCCGCCGCACCAGATCGGGTGATATTCTTGGGCCGCATCAGCGGGTTGATGTCATGACCGCCTTGAAGGCGATGACGATCTGGCCCGCGTGGCAGCACTTTGAAGAGGACAGCAAGGGCTCAATTGAGGTCGGTAAAGTTGCGGATTTTGTGATCTTGTCCGACGATCCCACGTCTGTAAATCCAGAGACTTTGGCGGGCCTCAAAGTGCTTGTAACCGTCAAGGGGGACGAGATTGTCTACGAGGCTGAGGAAGGCGTCGAAGAAGGCAAACTGCAGTTTTTCCCGTTTTCAACAGACCCTGTCATTGCCCATCTTTTCATGCACGCAGTCTATCAAGGTCTGAGGGTCGAAGAGCCTTGGCTTGTAAAGAACTAAGGTATGGTTGATCGGTTTAACTGCAGAGGCGTCAACTCGAGTCTGGTTGCAGGGTAAGACTTGATGGTGCTCTCACTGCGATGACGGACGAAGGAAGTCATTTCGACAGCGCCCGTATTGATTGTAGTGGTCTTGAGTATGCGGCGGCGCGGATGGGACTAATCGCCGAATAATCTCAGGCCCTGATGTTGATTCAACCGCTTATACTGCTGCGTTTTGCAAATAGGTTATTTGGGAACGCATATTCCATTCCACCAACGAGATTCCCGATTGTGCTTTGTCAGTCATGGTGTTTCTTTAGCCGTGCTGTCGCATGGGATGCCTTCCCCGCGCATAGGAGAGCTTAAGAATGGACGACACCGAAATACGCTTGACCCGACGTCTGAAACGTCGAGGGTACCAAGTTTCCCCTGACAAAGAGACAGGCAGTTACATCGCAGGTCTGGGGTTCGATGTTGCGACAGTTTTCGATGTCGGTGTCGCCGGTGGGACGGCGCACCTGTACGAGGCTTTTCCGACGACGAAATTCGTGTTGATCGAGCCGATCTCTGAGTATGAGGACAAGCTGAGACGAAATTGGAGCGACAAGATCGACTTTGACTTTCATGCCTGCGGAGTCGGCTCCCAGGCCGGGCAAACGACGTTGCGTATTCCAACAGTCGGCCATCGTTCCATGGGCACGAGAGCTACCATGATGACATTTGACGAGGCTGCGCGTGCCCATACTAAGGCCATCGAGGAACGTCATGTCCCGGTTCGGACGTTGGACGACATCGCCGTGGACTATCAGGGGCCCTATGGGTTGAAGATTGATACCGAGGGTTTCGAAGTCGAGGTGATCAAGGGCGCTTCAGAAATGCTGAAAAACTGCGCCTTTGTCTTGGCCGAGGTCTCGGTCCGGCGCCGTTATGAAGGTGGCTATAAGTTCAGTGATTTTGTAGCCGTTATGGCTGCGCATGGATTTGAACTACACGATTTTATTCGGCCACCTTCGCCCGAGGCGACCGACTGCGATGCAATCTTCGCACCGTTTGAAGGCCCGAGATTTGATTATCGAGACGCCAAGCTGTCGCGCATCGTTCAGAGAAGCAAGTAAACCAAGAACACTCGACCGGGCAGGGTGTGGATATACTGCCTGGCTATCAAAATCCGGTCTGCGCCAGCCAAGGACTGGTGCTGTGCTAGATGACGTCAGCAAGCACCAGACGAATGATGTCTTCGCGTTTCAGGCCACGTGCGCGCAGCTCGTTGTCGTTCATCAACCAATATGCGCGAATTCGGCGCACTGAAGACCGGGCCGTGGCGACCCGGTTCTGTAATATGCGCAGTTTTTGGGGCAGGATGCCGACAAACCCGACCGGGTAGGCGGTATACGGGCGGAGTGTGGTTGTTTTAGCCATGAACGTGTATCGCAGGTTTTGAAATGGACCTTCGGCATCTAAACGATTGAAGGATGCTCAGGTAGCCCGGATTGTTCATATCCGATGTGCAGCACGCGCAATGAAGCGCCTTGTTAAAGCGCTGACTCTGCTGCCGCGCGCACATTGCGGATGTTTTCGCCATAGACTTCAAGGTTGGAAACCGAGCCACCCTTGAATACTGCCGAGCCAGCGACCAGAACATCCGCACCAGCGGCTGCTACCAACGGTGCGGTGTTTGGGTCGACGCCTCCATCAATCTCGATATGGACAGGTCGATCGCCGATCATCTGGCGCAGGCGGCGAACTTTGGCTGTCATATCAATGAATTTTTGACCGCCAAAACCGGGGTTCACCGTCATGACGCAGACCAGATCGGTCAGGTCCAGCAAGTGCTCGACCGCTTCGGCCGGGGTGCCGGGGTTCAGGGCAACACCAGCCTTCATGCCAGCAGCGCGGATCGCTTGCAGGGTTCGGTGAGTGTGCGGCCCTGCCTCAACATGCGCGGTCAGGATATCGGCCCCGGCGTCGGCATAGGCTTGAATGTAAGGGTCGACCGGAGCGATCATCAGATGGACGTCCATCACCGTCTTCACATGTGGGCGAAAGGCTTTGACCGCAGGCGGGCCGAAGGTCAGGTTCGGAACGAAATGGCCGTCCATCACGTCCACATGGACCCAATCGGCCCCCTGCGCTTCGATCGCCTGAATCTCGGCCCCGAAATTGGCGAAATCGGCGGAGAGGATCGACGGTGCGATCTTGATGCTGCGGTCAAAGGACATGTGTGGCCTCGTTTCAGTGTCTAAGAGTCGGCCCGCATATACCTGCGGTAGGCGCAGAAGTGTAGAGCCATCGATCTTTGGCGCTGCGTTACAAAACTTTCACCCAAGTTACACATAGCCGTTGAAGATTGCCTTTAGCAGACCGCCAACACGAACTGGGGGTGGCCTGTGCTGCACATCAAGAAACTGACCAAGCGCTTCGGTGAAAACGTCGCAGTCGATTCAGCCACGTTGGAAATAGATAAACCCTGCATGATTGGCATCATCGGTCGTTCGGGGGCAGGGAAGTCGACCCTGCTGCGGATGATCAACCGTCTGACCGACGCGAGCGACGGAGAAATCCTTTTCGGTGGCCGTGATGTCACCAAGCTGAAGGGCCGCGACAAGCGTGCCTGGCAGGCCGATTGCGCGATGATTTTTCAACAGTTCAATCTGGTGCCGCGCATGGACGTGGTATCGAACGTTTTGCACGGTACGTTGAACCGCCATTCTACGCTGGCGACCATGTTCAACCTGTTTCCTATTGCCGATATCCACCGCGCCATCGACATTTTGGATCGGTTGGGCATTGCAGAACACGCGCCTAAACGCGCCGAGGCGCTTTCAGGTGGGCAGCAACAGCGGGTCGCCATCGCGCGCGCGCTGATGCAGGACCCAAGCATCATTCTGGCGGACGAACCCATTGCCTCGCTGGATCCGATGAATGCGCAGGTCGTCATGCAGGCACTGCGCCGCATCCATGAAGAAGACGGCCGCACAGTCATCGCCAACCTGCACACGCTGGATACTGCGCGCCGCTATTGCGACCGCGTTGTCGGTATGCGTGACGGTCGCATCGTGTTCGACGGCCTGCCCGAGCAACTGACAACCGGCGTCGCCCGCGAGATCTATGGCGCTGATGCCAGCTTCTCGGAAGAGGCGACATCGACCGAGATTGAGACGCTGGATGCGACTCAGAAGGCCCTGATGGAAGCGGAAGCAACCATCTAAGCCAACCACCCCTTTCATCGACCGGCCGATGAAAGGCCGGCATATCAAACCGGAGAGAGACAGATGAAAAAACTGATGGCAGCCCTGGTGGCCACAACTGCAATGGCCGCGCCGGCCCTGGCCGCGGATATCAACGAATTCCGCATCGGCATTCTGGGCGGTGAGAACGCTCAGGACCGTCTGAACAACAACGAATGCCTGCGCGAATACACCGAGGAAACACTGGGTGTTGAAACCAAGCTGTTCGCACCGGCGGACTATGACGGCGTGATCCAGGGCCTGCTGGGTGGCACCATCGACATGGCGTGGCTGGGTGCTTCGGGTTATGCGAAAACCTACCTGTCTGATCCCGAAGCGGTCGAGCCGGTTCTGGTCAAGGTCAACACCGATGGCGGTTATGGCTATTTCTCGATCGGTTTTGCGCGCAAAGACAGCGGCATCACCTCGCTGGAGGACATGAAGGGCAAGACCTTTGGTTTTGGCGATCCGAACTCGACCTCGGGCTACCTGATCCCGTCGATCGAAATCCCTGCGGCAACGGGTTCCACCATGGAATCGGGCGACTATTTCGGTGAGGTGAAATTCACCGGTGGCCACGAGCAGACCATCGTTGCCGTGAACAACGGTGACGTCGATGGCGGCGTGACCTGGGCGGACGGTCTGGGCGATTGGGAAGATGGGTATCAGTCGGGCGCGCTGCGTCGCGCTGTTGATGCCGGTCTGGTCGACATGAACGACATGGTCGAAATCTGGAAATCCAAGCCGATCCCCGAAGGCCCGGTTGTTCTGCGCACCGCACTGCCTGCAGATGTCAAAGAGAAAATGACCGCTCTGATGGCTGGTCTGGCTGAGAAAGACCGTGAATGCTTCTACGGCGTTGCTGCTGGTGAAGCCCGCGCGTTCGAGCCGATCACCCACGAAGCCTACGAAGTCATTATCGAAGCACGCAAGCTGAAGTCCAACTAAGCCTGCACACCCCTAAGACCGGGGTCCGGTGTTCCAAGCCGGGCCCCGTTTTCCACTCAGGAGCATTCCATGACAGACCTGACCGCAGGGTCCCTGACCGTCGACCAGATCCGGGCCGACTATACCGAGATGACACGACGCAAGCGGGTCTATGGTGGTATTCTTCTGATCGTTTTCGTGGCTTTGATGGCCGCCGGGTTCCGCACAGCGGATGACCGCAACGCGGGCAGTTTCGCGGATGGTTGGCACCGTATCTTTGACTACCCGGCAGAGGTGCTGTCCGAAGCCTGGGAAAAGATCGACGCGCTGCCTGCTAATCTGGTCAAGTTTTTCCCGGCGCTGGTCGAGACGATCAACATTGCCGCTGCGTCTACGCTGATCGGTACCATCGCAGGTACATTCCTGGCGCTGATGTCCACGCGTGGAATGGCGCTTTGGCCTGCGCTGATCCCCCTGTTCCGGCGTATCGCCGATATCTGCCGCGCAATCCCTGAAATCGTGATCGCTCTGGTCCTGATCTTTATTCTGGGTGGTGGCCCGGTTCCGGCGATGATCGCCATTGCAATCCATACGGCTGGCGCACTGGGCAAGTTGTTTTCTGAGGTAAATGAGAACGCCTCACTCAAACCTGTCGAGGGTTTGGCTTCGGTCGGCGCGAACTGGTCGCAGCGCATGTACCTGGGCGTGATCCCTCAGGTTGGGCCGAACTATGTCAGCTACGCGCTGCTGCGGTTCGAGATCAACATTCGCGCCTCGGCCATTCTGGGTTTCGTCGGTGCAGGTGGTCTTGGCTATGAGCTGCGCAACTCGATGTCCTGGGGGCAGGGCAAGTACGATCAGGCTGCCGCGATTTTCTTGCTGTTGTTCGTCACAATTGTGGTGGTCGACCAAATCTCGGGCCATCTGCGCGATCGCCTGACCCACGGAACCGAGAAAGGAGCGCGGGCATGAGCACCTTCGCCACTGACCTCACCCTTGATGAGTTGAAGGCCGAGGCTGATCGTCTGTTCAGCCGAAAGCGCCTGATCAATTTTGGATTGCCTGCGTTGGTGCTGGTCTATCTGACCTATGTGTTTTTCGCTTTCGACGTGCCCGGATTGGCCGGACGCGCCAACTGGGAAAACGGCAAGACGCTTGTGGCTGACAGCTACAGTTACAAAACCCACATCGAGCGTGACAATCGCACAGGTGAAGTCTCGGCCGCAATCGAAGGTGAGCGCAAGGGCGCTTATCCCGAAGGCCAAGCGCCGGATTGGGTCGCTCTGGGCGAGACTACGGTGATTGATTTGGAAGACGGCCATATCGTGCGGTTCGGCCCCGAGACGGTGGAATATGACATACCCGGTTATGGCACGGTGCGTGCCACGCCGACCCGTTCGGCGGGCGTTCAGGCCGAGCTGCCCGCAGGCGACGTGCCCGACTGGATCAATGTCTCAAAGAACCGGATGGCGATCACCACGGATGCGGGTCGACTGACCGTGACGCGCAACCGGTCCGAAGTGTTCCGCTATTTCAACGGGTGGGAGCTGTTCTTCTTCACCCTCGATAGCCCCTACTATGGCAAGTCGTTCCCGCAACTCATGGGGCTGGCCGCAAATGGTGAGGCGGGCGCGATCCTGAATGATTTCTGGACCAACAAGATGTGGCGCCATCAGGACGTGGCCTGGGCCATTTTCGAGACGATCCTGATGGCCTTCCTGGGAACATTGGGGGCGGGCATGGTGGCCCTGCCGCTGGCTTTCCTTGCGACCCGCAATTTCAACCCGTTGCGTTCGGTTCGGTTTCTCACGCGCCGGGTGTTTGATTTTGTGCGCGGTGTGGACGCTCTGATCTGGACCGTCGTTCTGGCGCGGGCTTTTGGACCCGGTCCGCTGACTGGTGCGCTGGCCATTCTGGTGACAGACACGGGGACGTTCGGCAAGATTTTTTCGGAAGCGCTGGAGAATGTGGATCAAAAACAGATCGAAGGCGTCCAATCGACCGGGGCCAACGCGCCGCAACGTTATCGGTTCGGGGTGATCCCGCAGGTGACGCCGGTGCTGCTCAGCCAGTTGCTCTATTTCCTCGAATCCAACACACGCAGCGCCACTGTGATTGGTGCGATTACGGGCGGTGGGATCGGCTTGTTGCTGACGCAGGCGATTATCACCCAGAAAGACTGGGAAGAGGTTGCCTACTACATCGTTCTGATCATCCTGATGGTGATGCTGATGGATTGGTTCTCGGGCTGGTTGCGCCGCCGATTGATCCAGGGCGAAACGAAATCCAAACGGGTAAGAACCAAGACCGCCTGAGTGTTGGTCCAGAGGAACTTTCATGCCAAGACTGCGAGCGGATCAGCCATTCATCCATCCCGATTGTGCGATCACCAACAGCACGTTTGGGGAATACGTCGAAATAGGTGCCGGGACGCGCTTGGCAAACGCGATCTTCGGGGATTATTCGTATTGCGACCGAACGTGTGACATTGCAAATGCGCGGATCGGCAAGTTTGCGAACATCGCCAGCTTTACCCGGATCGGTGCGACGGATCATCCGTATGCCAAGGCTTCCTTGCATCATTTTCTGTACCGTTCAGCAGACTACTGGGATGACGCCGAAGATGACGCGGATTGGTTCCAGCATCGCGCAAGCCGGGTGACGGAAATTGGCCATGACACATGGATTGGCCATGCAGCTATTATCAAGCCCGAAGTTACCGTGGGTCACGGAGCAATCATTGCTTCTGGTGCGGTCGTCACCAAAGACGTTGCGCCTTACAGCATTGTGGGTGGGGTTACGGCCGATCTGATCCGTCCACGCTACCCGGATGGCGTAGCAGAGCGTATGTTAACTTTGGCGTGGTGGGATTGGGACAACGCGCGTTTACGAGCCGCCTTGCCGGACTTTCGAATGCTCGTCGCCGAAGCCTTTTTGGAGAAATACGAATAGGCCGAGGACCTGTTTGACATGTGCTCTCGCGCCCGCGTGCGCATCGGCTTCGCCGACGCGCTCTGGCGGCCTTGGACCGGGCGCCGCGCTTTGCGCGGCGCTACGCCCAACGGGATGAGACCTCCGGAAGGAGGGCGAAGACGGGCGGGAGCGTTCTGGTCGCCTACTCGTTGTCCATCGTTAGTGTGACTCTTTCGCCTGCAAAATAGGTTCGTCCGAATTCAACGGGAATTCCGTTCGTATCTGCGTTTACGCCCACTGAGTACAGGACCGGAGCGCCTTCGCTGAGTTGCAGATGCAGCGCTTGTGTTGGCGTCGCGGCGCGGGCCGTCAGCCGTGTCGATACACGAACGTAATCCTCGACCCCGCATTGCTGCAGCGCTTTGGTCACCGACCGGGTCTCTACCAGTGCGGCAAGAATGCCCGGCAGACGCCCAGCTGGAAAGACGCTTTGAAAAAGCCCGATCGGCTGACCGTCGGCCAGGGAAAGACCATCGTAGACATGAACGGCTTCACCTTCGGATAGTTCCAAAGCTTCAGCTTCGGCCACATCAGCCGTTCGAGTGGTAAGGGTAAGGATTTTCTTGCCAGGAATCTTGCCGCTGGCCGAAATGCTCTTGTGGTAACGTACGCGTTTCCCGATGGGGTAATCCGTCGGGCGCGCCGTCACGAAAACTCCGGCTCCTCGTCTCGAGCGTACCAAGCCCTGGTCAGACAGATCTGACAAAGCCCTGCGGACCGTATGGCGATTGACCCCGTATTTGGCAGCCAGCTGCGCTTCAGTCGGTAGGCGATCACCAGTGTTATAGCGGCCTTCTGCAATGTCGGTTGTCAGGCTAAGAGCGATGCTTTTCCAAACTGGCGATTTGCCCATGTCACTAAATCTTCACAAGTAAGCGGATTGCGGCCCGCGGGGTTAAGATGTATTATTTGTCTAGTTGTATAGTGCAAGTAGACAACCCAGCCAAGAGGGTTTGATGGCAGATCTCGATAAACCAACGGATGCAGAACGTCGGCAATGGATGGGCGTGTTGGCCCGCGCGCCCGAGGACGCGCTGATGGCCCTTTGGGACAAAGTCCAACTGCGCCCGACATTTGAATGGCTACGCGCGCCCGAGATTGGCGGGGTAATGGTTCGGGGGCGCACCGGCAGCACGGGGGCTCCGTTCAATCTTGGTGAAATGACCGTAACCCGGTGTTCGCTGGTGTTGCAGGGCGGGGCCGTCGGTCATGGCTATGTTCAGGGCCGGTCGAAGCCCAAAGCCGAAGTCGCTGCCCTTGTTGACGCGCTGATGCAGACAGCAACGGCCGAGACCATCCGCGCCGAAATTATCGCCCCTTTGTCAAGGCAGATGCAGGACGCACGAGCCAAGCGGGCGGCCAAGGCGGCGGCGACAAAGGTCGAATTCTTTACTCTGGTCCGAGGAGAAGACTGATGAGCGCGCATCTTCAATTCTCAGGTGGTTTTGCGAATGCCCCGATCGAGGCGGCCCACGCCTTTCGGGCCGCAATGACGGTCATGGCGCGACCTGGCCAAATCCGATCAATTGCTGGCGCGCGCCCACCCGAGCCATTGTCTCAAGCAGCGGGTACTTTGTTGCTGACCTTGTGTGACCCGGATACAAGGGTCTTTCTCGCGGGCGCAGCAGACACTGACGCAGTGCGCCAATGGCTGACCTTTCACACCGGCGCGCCGATTGTCGAAGCGTCCAGCGCGGATTTTGCAGTAGGGGCATGGGCGGACCTGCAACGCAATTCCAACTATCGCATAGGCACACCGGAATATCCTGACCGCTCGGCTACTCTGATTATCGAGTGTGAAACGCTTGCGCAGAACGGGGCAATACTGACAGGGCCGGGTATTCGGGACCGGTCAGAATTGTCTTTACCGGATGTCGCGGTCTTTCAGGACAATTCGGCTCTTTATCCTTTGGGATGTGATTTCTTTTTCACCTGCAGAGACAAAGTCGCGGCCTTGCCGCGCAGCACGCAAATAACGGCGGGATCATAAGAATGTACGTAGCGGTCAAGGGCGGCGAAAAAGCCATCGACAACGCGCATTCCTGGTTAGCAGAGGAGCGGCGGGGATCAACGGATATCACCGAACTGTCGATCGCCCAGATCCGAGAACAGTTGAGCCTTGCGGTAAATCGGGTCATGGCCGAGGGCTCTCTGTTCGATCCCGATTTGGCCGCGCTGGCCATCAAACAGGCGCGTGGTGATCTGATCGAAGCAATCTTTCTGATCCGCGCCTATCGCACCACGTTGCCGCGATTTGGCTATTCCAACCCTGTCCAGACGGGCGATATGGCCTGCGACCGCCGCATCTCGGCCACGTTCAAGGACGCTCCGGGCGGGCAGGTGCTGGGGCCGACTTTTGACTACACCCACCGGCTGCTGGATTTCAAACTAGCTGCAGATGGCAACGACACGGTTGCACCCATGGCCGGGCCGCGTACCGAGCCTACGCCTCACATTGCCGAGTTCCTAAAGGGTGAAGATATCATTCAGGACGAACCCACTAGCGACGACCTGCCGGGCGACTTGACCCGCGAACCGATGGAGTTTCCCTCCACCCGCCCGCTGCGCTTGCAATCACTGACACGCGGCGATGAGGGGTTCGTGCTAGGCATGGCCTACTCAACCCAGCGCGGATACGCCCGCAACCACGCTTTTGTGGGAGAGTTGCGGATCGGAAAAGTCGCCGTCGAAATGGACATTCCCGAGCTGGGCTTTGCCATTGAGATTGGTGAGGTTGAACTAACCGAATGCGAGACAGTCAACCAGTTCAAGGGCTCGAAAACAGAACCGCCGCAGTTCACCCGTGGCTATGGTCTGGTCTTTGGTCAGTCCGAGCGCAAGTCTATCGCCATGGCTCTGGTCGATCGCGCGCTGCGTTGGAAGGAGCTGGGCGAGGACAATTTGGGCGCGCCTGCACAGGATGAGGAATTTGTCCTAAGCCATGCCGACAACATTCAGGCCACCGGTTTCTTGGAACACATCAAACTGCCTCATTACGTGGATTTCCAGTCCGAACTGGAACTGGTCCGTAAACTACGCCGCGAGGCTGAGGAACGGATTACCCCAAAGGAGGCTGCGGAATGAAGGTCGTTGTATTCGATATCGGCGGCGTATTGGTTGATTGGCACCCCCATCTTGCCTGGGTTGACGATCTGGGGTCCGAGGACGCCGCCCATGCCTTTATCGAACGCACCGGGTTCAAAGCCAAAAACGCGCGGGGAGACAATGGCGAGCTGTTCTCCGATATGGCCAAAGAGTTGGCGGACCCAAAGGATCAAAACCTGTTCGCCTCCTACGTGGAGCGATATACCCTCACCGTCCAAAACGCGGTGCACGGTACTTGGGATATCCTCGATCGCCTCAAGGCAAATGGAACCCCCGTCCACGCCATCACCAATTGGTCGGCTGAAACCTGGCCAGAGGGTTTGAAGGTGCACCCCCGGTTGGGTGAGGTGTTCGGCACGTTAGTGGTGTCCGGTCAGGAAGGCATAATGAAGCCCGACCCGCGTATTTTTAGACTTCTTTGCGAACGTGCCGCTGTTAAGCCCCAAGACTGCGTGTTCATCGACGATGGCTTGCACAATGTCGAAGGTGCGTGTGCCGTGGGAATGGACGCTATTCATTTTGTCGGCACCGAAGCACTGGAAGCCGAATTGTCCGAGAGAGGAATACTATGAGCGAGTACAATTTCGCCTATCTCGACGAGCAAACTAAGCGGATGATCCGGCGGGCGATCCTCAAAGGACTGGCTGTACCCGGATATCAGGTGCCTTTTGCCAGCCGCGAGATGCCGATGCCTTATGGCTGGGGTACCGGCGGGGTGCAGGTCTCGGCCGCGACGCTGACGCCGGATGATACGTTCAAGGTGATTGATCAGGGCGCGGACGACACGACCAATGCGGTCTCGATCCGTAAGTTCTTTGAGAATACCGCCGGGGTCGCGACCACCGAAGAAACCGAAAAGGCCACTGTCATCCAGACCCGCCACCGGATCCCCGAGGCGGAACTGACCGAGGATCAAATCCTCGTCTATCAGGTGCCAATTCCCGAGCCTCTGCGCTTTCTGGAACCGCGTGAGACGGAAACGCGCAAGATGCACGCGCTTGAAGAATACGGGCTGATGCATGTGAAACTGTATGAAGATATCAGCCAGCACGGGGCGATTTCGACCTCGTATGCCTATCCGGTAAAAGTGTCCGGGCGCTATGTGATGGATCCGTCTCCGATCCCTAAATTCGATAACCCCAAGCTGGAAATGGACGCGATCCAGCTGTTCGGCGCGGGGCGCGAGCAGCGCATCTATGCGGTGCCGCCGCACACCAAGGTCGTCAGCCTAGACTTCGAGGACTATCCGTTCGAGGCGACCAAAGCTGATCACCCCTGCGACCTGTGCGGGGCCGAAGACAGCTATCTGGACGAGGTGATCATGGATGACGCGGGCAACCGGATGTTTGTCTGCTCCGACACCGATTACTGCCGCTCGCGCCGCGCGGCTGGACATGAGGGGCGTTTGGCCAAGGAAGACGCAGCATGATACGCGAACACGTTCTGGGAATTGATCATCTTGGCCTGACGGTTTCGGACCTTGAGGCGACCAAGGCGTTCTTTGTTGAGGCGCTGGGCTGGGATGTGGTTGGTGGACGGCCCGAGTACCCCTCGGCCTTTATCAGCAACGGTTCGGCGGTTCTGACCCTTTGGCAACAAAAGGGCGAAAATCAGCACGGCTTTGATCGTCATGCCAATGTCGGGCTGCACCATGTGGCGTTCAAAATCCCATCGCGCGAGTCTTTGGATGTGGTGTTTGCCGCTGTGAAAGACTGGCCCGGCGTTCAGTTGGAGTTTGCCCCCGAACCTTCGGGTGCTGGGCCAAAAATCCATTTCATGATCCGAGAGCCCGGAGGCAACCGGATCGAATTTGCCTATGATCCGAGGTAACCCCATGACCCCGCTGTTAAGCGTTCAGAATATCCGCAAAACCTATGGCACCCGGATCGGCTGTACCGGCGTCAGCTTTGATCTCTATCCCGGTGAGGTGATGGGAATTGTGGGCGAAAGCGGCTCGGGCAAGTCGACGTTGCTCAATTGTCTGGCCGGTCATCTGGAACCGGACGGGGGGCGGGTTGTTTTCGATACGCGAACCGACGGGCCGGTGGACACGGTGACGATGTCGGAACCCGAGCGCCGGATGCTGGGTCGCACCGACTGGGCCTTTGTCCACCAGCACGCCCGCGACGGGCTGCGTATGTCTGTCAGCGCGGGCGGTAATATTGGTGAGCGTCTGATGGCCGTGGGCGACCGTCACTATGGTGACATCCGCGACAAGGCCATCGACTGGCTGGGCCGGGTCGAGATCGAAGCGAACCGAGTCGATGACCGTCCCACCGCATTTTCCGGCGGGATGCAGCAGCGGTTGCAGATCGCACGCAATCTGGTGACCGGGCCTCGGCTGGTGTTCATGGATGAGCCGACGGGCGGGCTGGATGTTTCGGTTCAGGCGCGTCTGCTGGATTTGCTGCGCGGGTTGGTGCGCGAGATGGGGTTGAGCGCCATTATCGTCACGCATGATCTGGCCGTGGTGCGCCTGCTGGCGGATCGGCTGATGGTGATGAAAGACGGTCACGTGGTCGAATCCGGCCTGACCGATCAGGTGCTGGACGATCCGCAACATGCGTACACGCAGTTGCTGGTCTCAAGCGTGTTGCAGGTGTGAGAGATGATTGAACTGAACAACGTCAGTAAAAGCTTTACCCTGCACAATCAGGGCAGCGCAGTGATCCCTGTGATGGAGGGAGCGACACTCAGCGTGGACCCCGGGGAATGTGTGGCTTTGACCGGAGCGTCCGGGGCGGGCAAATCCACTCTGATGCGGGTGATCTACGGCAACTATCTGGCCGCCTCGGGGCAAGTCATGGTGGGCGGCGTGGATGTGGCGCAGGCTGAACCGCGCGAGATTCTGGCTCTGCGGCGGGACACTCTGGGTTATGTCAGCCAGTTCCTGCGGGTGGTGCCGCGCGTGCCGACGCTTGAGGTGGTGGCCGAGCCTCTGCTGGCCGTCGGATGCGACCGTCAGGCGGCGCTCGACAAGGCGGAAGGCCTGTTGGCGCGGCTGAACATTCCCGAACGCCTCTGGACGCTCAGCCCCACGACCTTTTCGGGCGGCGAGCAGCAGCGCGTGAACATCGCACGGGGTTTTGCGCACGACTATCCTGCGATGCTGCTGGATGAGCCCACCGCCTCGCTGGACGTGCATAACCGTGAAACCGTGCTTAGCCTGATCGAAGAGGCCAAAGCGCGCGGCGCGGCCATCATCGGCATTTTCCACGATGTCGGCGCGCGTGAACGGGTGTGCGATCGAGAGATCAACGTCTCGGATTTCACACCGGGACTGGCGGCATGACCCTTGCGCCTGTCATCGCGGTTGTCGGACCTTCTGGCGTTGGCAAGGACAGCGTGATTGAGGCGCTGGAGGCGCTCTCCGCACGCATTCACCGGATGCGCCGGGTGATCACCCGCCCCGAGGGCGAAGAGGGTGAGGATTTCGACCGGGTCTCCGAAGGCACATTTCAGCAGATGGTGGATGAGGATGCCTTTGCCCTGCACTGGCCCGCCCATGGGTTGCTGTATGGGGTGCCCCAAAGCATCCAGCAGCTGCGGGGGCAGGCGGATGCAGTTTTGGTGAACCTGTCCCGATCCGTGCTTTTGCGCGCGCAAGAGGTGTTTGGCGATCTGGTCGTGATCTCGCTGACCGCTGATCCGCAGGTGCTGGCACAACGCTTGTCGGCCCGCGGGCGCGAAAGTGCGACGGATCAGGCTCGTCGGCTTGAACGCGCGCAGATCACGTTGCCCGATGGATTGCGCCGGGTGGTGCAGATCGATAATTCCGGTCCGCTGGACCAGACGGTCAACGCCATCCTGACCAAGCTTCAGCCGGAAAGGGCATAGCGATGGATCAGGTGAAACCGCCCGTCCGCGGCCTCGCCCATCAGCGCCAGATCGGTGATGTGGAACGGCGTGGGCAGCAGGGGCGCAAGCCGCGTGTCCAGCGCATCCTGAACGGTGGCCAGCGTAGGTTTGTCCAACTTGCCGCTGAGGGTGATGTGAAAGCGGAACGAGTCCATCACGTAAGGGTATCCCCATTGCACCAGATTGGCCTCATGCGCGGGCGACAGCCCGGCGGCGCGACGACGCTGCAATTCGGCGTCGGATGCAGGCGCGCGGAAATTATCCAGATCACGCACGCAGGCGGCGGCCAGTGCGTTCAGCGCCGCCTCGTCGCCTGTGGGGCGCAGGGCCAGGAACCGGCCCAGACGTGCGATCTCAAGCCCCTCCAACGTGATCGGGGCCTGCGCAGCAGCCATCTGGGCGCAAGCCTCGCGCAGCGCCTCAACTGTCTGCCCGTTGCGCAGTCGGAACGGAGGCTTCATCGTCGCGTGCAGCCCGTATTTGCGCGGGACCTGCGTGACGGCGGCTACATCCACGCCGGGGATATCGGGGTGTGCGACCGCAGCGCCGGCCTCTATGTCCCAACCCAGCCAGCTTGTGCCAAACCGGGTCCACTCGGCCCCGGCGGGTGGCGCAAAATAGATCGCGTATCGCGTGAATGTCACATTGGCCTCCTATGCGTGGCCTACCCAATAGCTCAGACCGTGTGAAGTTCAGATGACAGAAGAAATGATCCTTGCCAATGCCACGCTGGTTCTGCCCGATGAAACGGTCACAGGTAGCCTCCGCATCACCGGCGAAACCATTGCCGAGATCGCCACGGGCGGCACCGTGCCGCCCGGCGCAGTGGATTGCGGCGGCGACTATGTCTGCCCCGGTCTGGTCGAGCTGCACACTGACAATCTGGAGCGCCATATTCAGCCGCGCCCCAAAGTTGACTGGCCCCACGCGGCGGCGATTCTGGCCCACGATGCGGAACTGGCCAGCACCGGCATTACCACCGTATTCGATGCGATGCGCATCGGTTCGATCCCGTCGGGCAACCGCTACAAGAAATACGCCCGCGAGCTGTCGCGCGAGCTGTGGGATCTGCGCGAACAGGATGCGCTGAAGATCAGCCATTTTCTGCACCTGCGGGCCGAGGTCTGCTCGGAAACCCTCGTGGCCGAGCTGGACGAGTTCGGCCCCGAGGATCGCGTCGGTCTGGTTTCGCTGATGGATCACACGCCCGGCCAGCGCCAATTTCGCGATATGACCCAGCTTGAGGCCTATATGAAGGGTAAGCATGGCATGAACGATGATGACTTCCTGCAGCACGTGGCACAACTGAAGGCATTGCGCGATCGGTTTGGCGATCAGCACGAGGTTGAGACGGTCAAAGCCGCCAAACGGTTCGGGGCGATGCTGGCCAGCCACGATGACACGACGCAGGATCAGGTGGCCGTTTCGGCGGGGCATGGCATCACGCTGGCCGAATTCCCCACCACGGTCGAGGCCGCCCGGGCCTGCCACGATCACGGAATCAAGGTTATGATGGGGGCACCCAATGTGATCCGTGGCGGGTCTCATTCCGGCAATGTCGCAGCGCAGGAACTGGCTGATCTGGGCCATCTGGATATTTTGTCGTCAGACTACGTGCCCGCCGCGCTGCTGCTGTCGGCAACCCGCCTGGGAGATATGTGGGGCAATATGGCGCGTGGCCTGCGCACCGTTACCCAGACGCCGGCTCAGGTGGTCGGTCTGGGCGACCGGGGCGAGCTGCGCTCGGACACCCGCGCCGATGTTATCCGCTTTCGTATCCGCGAAGGCGCACCAGCGCTGAACGGGGTATGGTCGCGCGGGCGGCGTGTCGCCTGATAGGGCGCGTTAAATCACTACCAATTAGGCTCGGTAGAAAAGATATCGGTCCGGGGCAATGGTTTCGGGCCCTGCAAACTGATCAAAACCAACCAGTGGCTGACCCGATATCAATAGCCCTCCGGGCAGCATGACCTGCGCGATCAGCGGGCTGAGGCGGGCTGCCTCGGCCATATCGTCGTCCTTGATGCCACGCCCGAAATCATAATGTGCCAAGGCAATCTTGGGGCCGCCTTGCGCCAGCTTTTCCAACATCGGCTCGGCCTCGCCTTGCAGGAAATCCTCGGCCGGCGGAGTGCTGGAGGGATGGCATTGTAGCACCCGGTCCATCACCCAGATGCGCCGGTCGGGCAGGATCTCGCGCAGGTGGTCGTAGGTGCGGCCATTGCCCAGGCCCATGTCCAGCACATCTCCGGGGTGATCCGCGATCTGTTCTACGGCCCAGTTCAACCCATCGCGTTGGGCGGTCAGGCGGCGCAGCATTGAATCCAGTCGGCTCATTCGGGTCTCCGTATTTCGTTTGTCGCGACCCAGGGGACGCCGGGTCCATCCAGAAGAAGGTGCAAAAGGTCGTGGGTAAAGGCCCAAATCGCGTCATCATGCACGAGGTGGTGGGTCAGAATGCCGAAGGGTTCGGAATTATCGCTGCGGCCTTCTCGTCGATCTCGCAATAACGCGGTTGCCGTGTCAATTAGACGCTCGGGCGACACAAGCCCTCGTGTGCCGCGCCAATCAATCGGATCAAGATGCGTGTTGACCTGGTGCAACCCGGGCGCGGCGGTGGGCGTGGCCCGTGGCGTGGCGGTGGACAAAATGCGATAGCCCAGTGCAGGCAGTTCCGCGACGACCTCGGGCGCGATACGGTTCCAGGGCGGCACGAACATGGGCGCCGAACGCTCGCCGTACAGCTCTTGCAGCCGGTCCAACCCCTGCTGTGCGTCGCCAATGATCGTTGGCATCGACCGGTGCATCCGAAACTCGGATTTCTTTTCCTGCTTGGGCGCGTGGTTCAGATGCGCCCATCCATGGACGACGGGGATCAGGGTGCTGCTGTCGACCCGGGCGACAAGGCTTGTGTCGCAGGTCTTTGGAATGACAGCCAGGTGAACTGGTACCCCAAGTGTATCCGACAGGGCGATCAGTCGGTCAAGCTGCGGCGTTGCAGAGATAGCATCATCGTCACGCCACCATAGGGGCAAAGACAGTCTGTGTTGTTCCCACACGGCCAATTCGTCCTGTAGTGGGCGCCAGTTGGGTATCATATACGGCCCTCCAACAGCGTCTTCGCGATCTCGACGGTTTTAGCAGCCCCGTCAAACCCACGGTCGGGAACGGTTCGTTCAGGGCCCGATGTCGCACTTTCTATCGCCCGAGCTAGCAATTCTGCATCTAGCATCTGGCTTGGAATGACTTCGATGGCCGGAAGGGTGGCCAGTGTTCGCGCGCGCAGTGTCTGCTCAACTTCGCTGCCGTCGTCGAAAGGGACGAACACGGACGGAGTTCCGGTCTGCAGAATATCCAGGGCGGTGTTGTATCCGCACATGCTGACCGATGCGGCTGCGATTGGCAGCATTTGCCGAAAATCGGGCCTCACCGGTTCTAACGCAACCGGCGCATCCTTGACCAAAGGTTTCAGCTGTTTGATGCGCGCTTGGGCATCCTGGCCTCCGACCAGCAGGCGCCAGCGCCTGTTGGGCATCTTTCGGGCAGCCTCGATGGCTGTCTGAAAGATCGGCTGTCCAACCGACCCTCCGCCTGCACTGACAAGGATTTCACCTTCACCGGTGCGCTGTGGGTGTGCGGTCGGCGCGCCAGGCGCAACGAACCCGGTATAGTGCAACCGCTTCTGAAGTTGCTCGGAAACCGGCCAGCTGACCTCAAGCGGGATGACTGTTTGATCCGAATGCACAAGGACACCGTCGTAGTGTTCGGATATGATCTGATCTGTCCGTTCAGCCTTGGAGGGCTTCGAGGGCGGCGCAAGAATGTCTCGGACCGATCCCAAGATGACAGGAGGCCGGGGCAACGCGCGGGCCGCGTCCAAGGCGGCGGTGAACTCGGCCGACAACGACCTGCGCCCGAACGGGTACAACTCGGTGATCAGTACGTCCGGTGAGAAGCTTCTGACAGCTTTGGTCAGGGCAACACTACGAGCGGACATGTAATCCGCATCTGCCACCTCACCTGATTGCGTCAGCAGGCGCGTAAAGTTGGTACCGTCTGACCGCAGTGGGGGCAGCCCCAGCAAAGACATCCCAGAACTGTCCAGTTGGGGCGCAGGCATGCCACCAGATACGGTCAGAACTTCGTGCCCCGCTTGCACAAAAGCGCGTCCAAGGGTCAAGGCGCGACTTAAATGTCCGGTGCCCAGCAGGTGGGTGACCACGATCATCACTTTCATGCGACGGGCTCCGAGCGGATCAGGCGCACGGGCTCAGGCCACGCGCGCAGAGGTTGTGTTTCGACGATATACAGTCTGTTGCGCTTGATTTTAAAGGGGGGCGGCCCGTCGAAATTCCAATCCCATGCACTGGCCAGAATGACACGCATGATGCCTATGTGACAGACGGCCACCGTATCGGCCTGTAAGCCGTCAAGCCAGGGGCGCACGCGGTGCCAAAGCTCTGCGGGGCTTTCTCCGCCGGGTGGGCGAAACTGCCAGCTCCAATCCTCGATGTGGCGATAACCGCTGTTGGGGTCCGCGATCAGGTCGACCCCGCGCAACCCTTCCCATTCGCCCCAGTTCATCTCAGTCAAAGCGTCGTGGGTGTCTGGGGTGCGCCCAGAGACCAGACGCGCTGTTTCAACTGCGCGTTGCAGCGGGCTGGACCAGAGTTCGGCCTGATCCCAGGGTTCGGGCAAGGCATAACCCGCAAGATCCTGACGGGCATCATCGTCCAACGGAATATCACTGCGTCCCTGAATCCGGCCTGCGCGGTTCCAGGGTGTATGACCATGGCGGAGCAGCGCAAGTCTCGTCATCCCCGACCCTCGATCAAGGGGCGGACAGCTTTCCAAAAAGTCTCGGTTGCGTTCGGTAAAAGGTGGCGGGCAGCGACGTAGGCGCGCGCCTCGGTTCCGGTTTTCAGGCGCTGCGTGTGGTCACGCAGCAGGCTTTGTAAATGTGCCGCTAGCCCTGCTGGCCCTGTCTCGGTCGTGGGGTAGGTCGAGGGTAGCAAAACATCCCGCACGCCGGGTCTATCCTGCGCAACAACTGGAATACCACTGGCCTGCGCCTCAAGGTAGATCATCCCATACGCCTCATTCACGCCCGGCCACAGCAGGACCGACGCGGTGTCATAGCACATCTGAACGGCAGCACGGTCAAGTTGCCCCAGAAAGCGCACTTTGGACCCGAACCGGGCCATCATGGCCTCAACTTCGGGTCTGGTGGGCCCATCGCCGACAATGTTCAAAGCCCATTGGCCTTCCACATGCGCCAATGTTTGGGCCAGTATGTCGTAAGAAGCCAGCTTGTCGCCGTGGCGCATCATCGCGACCGTCAACATCGGCCCGTTACATGAAGAGGCCTCTGGCAAGTCTTCTGCGGGCAGAAACGGGGGCAGCTCGATCAGTTTCTGCGAGCCAAACCTTTCGCGCTCTAGGGTAATCAGGTCGTTCGCGGTGTGGTAAAAGATCACGTCGGCCGCGTCACAAGCATTGTGTGCGGCTTTGGCGAAACCCGCCCAAGGGCCGGTCAAGCGGCTGGTCGCGCGCGTGCTTTCCAACTGAACATAGGGAATTCCTCGGGCGGCGCTGACACGTGGACCCAACAAGTCGGGGGCCTTGTAATAGTTGTGGTAGGTCACCCAAAGCGCGGTGTTTGTGGGCAATTCTATTACAAGACGCTCTGCTTCGCGTTCCGCGGCTTCGTGCAGTTGCGTTTGAACCCGTGTGTCCCCGGTTTTGTCGTAAAGGCGAAGGGACGAGGCCAGCTCGACCGTATCACCCTGCGCGGCGATTGCGGTCATCAAGTTCCGGGCCATTTCCCTATCGCCGGACGGCACCGGGCTGTCCGGGGATTTCATCGGAGCGTAGAACGCAACCCGCGCCATCAGCCCCTGTCCGCCCCCAGAGCGGTCAGACGTTTGGACAAAAGTGCGATTCCGGGGTCCATACGGAAGTCAGCGATCAACCTGTCATAGGCCGCTTTCGCCATGTTTTCAGTTGATCCAGGGTCGGCTGCCATGCTGGAAATGGCCGCCGCCAGCGCGGTGGGGTCATCACTGGACAGCACACCGTGGGTTCCTGTTTCGATGAATTCGGGAATGGCCGAGACCGGGGTCGACAGGATCGGCAGCCGCTGAGACGCAGCCTCCATCAGCACATTGGGCAACCCGTCGCGATCTCCGTCCGTGGCAATGCGGCTGGGCAGCACAAACAGGTCCGCCTCGCGCATGGCGGCAATCACCTCGGGTTGGTCGCACGCGCCTTTCCAAGACAGGCGGTCCGCGACCCCTAAATCTTGTGCGAGGGTGCGTAGCGCGTCTCCCAAAGCGCCGCCGCCGATATGGGTCCAGTTCCAGTCCAGGGTTGTGGGCAACAAGGCACAAGCGTGGAGCAGGCGGTCAAAGCCCTTTTTCTCGACCAGACGCCCTACGGAGAGCATGTGGAAGGGTGCATCGGGCGCGCGTGGGTTACGTTTCGGAGGAGACGGAAAACGGCTCAGGTCCAACCCGTGATAGATCAGATCAATGCGCGCGGGGTCATCGGCAAGGCTGCGCAGATGGTCTGCGCCAACGGCGGTGCATGTGGCGCCAAAAGATGCACCATGCGTTTCAGCGTGCAGTTTCTCGGCCTTTTCCCATTCGGGCGAGGTCCAGATGTCTTTGGCATGGGCGGAAAAGCTCCACGGTAGTCCCCGCATGATGGCGGCATAGCGTGCGACCGAAGACGGGGTATGCATAAAATGCGCATACAGGACACGCGTATCCTGCGGCAGTTCGGCGGCCAGAACGCACGCCTGCCCAAAGCGTCGGATGCGGTTATGTGTGGGGTCGCGGCGCAGATCAGCGCGCCAGATTCGGTATGCTTCGCCATAGCCGGGCATGGCGCGTGCAACAGCGCGGGCGGCCCAAACGCGCTGGGGTTCCTGATACAGGTATTCGGGCAGGTAATGGACCTGCCCTGTGAACCTTTCATGCAGGGGATGACGTTTGACGTCAGTAGGATGGCGAAGCGACCAGATGTCAAACCGGTGGCCCGCATCCTGCAATGCTACCAATTCTTGCGCGATAAACGTTTCCGACAGGCGCGGCCATCCTTTGACCAGCACCGCTAGTTTCGGTTGTGTAAGGCTCATCCGGTGGCCCGTTCCTGCTCTCCGGTCAGCAAGGCGTGTACTCGACTTGTGACATAGTCCAGACCGTCCAGCAGCCCATCGCAGATGACCTCGGATGGAAGGGACTGATTGGGCAATGCTCGGATGGCATTGATCATCGCATCGGTCGTCAACCCATCGCGGCTTTCGTCGAGCATTCGAACAAGGCCCAGTTCTTCGGCGCGCGAGGCCCGGATCCATTGTTCCAGCCGGGGCGTGGTGCGGGGCACGATCACGGCACGCTTGTCAAATGACAGCACCTCGCAAAACGTGTTGTAGCCGCCCATACAAACCACACCCGCCGCACCGGCAAACAGGGTTTCGATCTGGGATTCAAATCCGACGGCCGTTACGCGACCGTTCAGGGCTGCGACGCGCGTTTCAAACTCTTCGCGCAGTTCTCCTGACAGGAAGGGGCCGTAAACCAGAACAGCTCGAGGCGAAAGCGTCGGGTCGTGCTCGTAGGCGGACAACACAAGGTTTACCATCGCCTTGCCATCGCCACCGCCGCCGGGCGTGATCAGGATGTAAGGCTGCTCGGGCGGTTCTGCGACCGGTCCCAGATCGCGGCGCAAATATCCGGTCCAGTGCATACGCGCTTGGGTGGCAGGGCTAAGAGGCAACCCCTGTGTTGGATCATAGATCGACCGCAACCCATAGACCCAAATCTCATCATAATAGGTCTCGGTGGCATCCAGGGCTTCTTTTCGGTCCCATTCAGCGGCCAGCACTTCGGGCTCGTCTAACACGTCACGCAAGCCCAGGACGATCTGGGTTCGTTTGGTTTTCAAAAGGCAGTCCAGCGTTGGCAAAAGTTCCCCGCGAAATCCGGTGGGTTCTTTGTCAACGATCAGAACATCAGGATCGAATTGTTGAACGGCAGTTTGGATAAGGCTCGAGCGCAACTCCGTCACGTCTTCAATCCCCATCCCCATCGTCTGCGAGGCATAAGACCCGTCGGCGCGCTTGGTAACCCCCGGCAGGCGTACGTGGTCGACGCGACGGGGAAAGGTGAAGCGGCCTGCAACTGGAGACCCGGTTAAGATCAACGCCGAAGCCGAAGGATCAGCCTGAGTTATTGCAGCTGCCAAAGCACGGGATCTGCGCAAATGCCCCAATCCGAACGTATCATGGCTGTAGAACAGGATGCGAGGCGCACGGCCGGTTTTGTCGTTTTGTTTTCCTAGGCTCATTCTTTCGCCCGTCTTAGTGTCTGAGTGCAACTCCGCGCGCTTGCACGTCTATCGTATTTGTTTTTCGGCTGCTTGTAAAAAACGCTGCTTTGACCTGCCGAAACCGACAAACATGGCGATTTGGCTACATGTTGTAGATCCTTTCTGTGGTTCGCCGTGTTTTCCACCAATAGATACAACCATCTAAGCCGTGCAACGCACCGCGCTCCTCATATTCAGTTTTTGTCAGATTGGAAACACTCGACACGTGCCCATTGTACCGCGCACCCAGTAAAAAACCGTTCCCGAAAACAAGCGGTTGATGATTTGAACACGCAAATGTGCTTTTGTATTGTGCGTTGCAAATGTCGAACTGGATAGAATCCCCTATGAAACCAAGATTTGGTGCCATCCTTGCCCTGTTGATCTGGGCGACCACTTTGGTGTTTGCAGTCGGGGCCACAGCGCAGACCTCGCTTATACCTGGTTATACAACGAACTCTGATACTGCGGCATCTACGACCGAAGAGGGCGACCTGGCTACTGCTATCCGGTCGGCCACCGAGGCCGGAGCCAGTGTCATCGTTATCGACAGTGCGGGCAAAGTAGTGTCTTCGGGTCAACAAACAGTAGCGGCTGACGGTGCGGGCCCTTCAGACCCGATGTCTGATGGCTCTCAACTTATGAAAGCGCAGGAGAGGTTCTCTAAGTTCCGCGAGTCGATGCAATCCCGGCTCGAGGCGCTTCCCTATTCGATCTTCGAGGTCAAATACGTCCTGCGTCAGACCAGCCCCGATGGTCGGATACAGACCTATGTCGAGGTGCTGTTCTGGAACATCCTGTTCCTGCTGCTGGGGCGTTGGCTCTCAACCGAGATTTACGGCAAGCGCATTGCCAAAGGGATTGTCGTCGCGCGGTCCAAGGAAAACCCGCAAGGTTATCGCGAAAAAATGCCGTTTCTGGTGTTCCGCTTCCTTATGGGGATAGGGGGCACGATCTTTGCCATGCTGATGGCCCTGATCGTCGGGTTCCTGTTCTTTGGCGAGGCTGAGGACATCTCGATCCAGTTTACGGTAACCGCGATTTTCGCGGCCTTCTTCCTGTCGCGCACGGTCTCTGATCTTTGGCGCATGGTATTGTCACCTTATCTCAGCCAGTACCGGCTGCCGCCCTTTTCCGACCGGGACGCCAAGCGGCTTTATATCTGGGCATCGGCGATCGCGACTTACGACATTTCGGTCGTGATGTTTTCGACATGGGTTGCGGATTTCGGGTTGAACTACAACGTCTATGCCATGGTCTATGGCGGTCTGACTATGCTGGGCGCGTTGGGCAATGTTCTGATGATACTGTTCAACGGCCGCGCAATTTCCAATGCCATCCGGGGCGGGCGAGCCAAAGAACAAGTGTCATGGATACTGCGCTTTATCTCTTTGGCGTGGGCGCCAGTTTTGATCCTGTATATCGTTTTCAGTTGGTTCAAACTGGCCGTCGATCTTGTGCTGGAGAATGAAAACTCGATCCCTATTGTTGCCAGCAGCTATGCCATCTTCATGTCGGTCGTGATTGCTTATGGCGCAATGAACTATCTGCTCGAACGGTATTTTGACCGAAACCGTCAGATAGAAGAAATGAACGCCGAGGGTGAGGTCAGCCCAATGGAGGAGGTTATAGAGACCCCTCTGGCCGAAAAACGCGCGCATTCGATTGTGACCTATGAGGATCTGGCCCGTCGTGTGGCCGGTATTCTGGCCTTTGTGGTCGGCCTTTATGCGCTGGTTGTCATCTGGAACCCGGATGCCAGCTGGAGCGAGGAACTGCCCATCGAACGGTTCCTGGATGTGATGGTCATCATGTTCATCGGCTATATTCTGTTCCATTTCTTCCGCATCTGGATCGATACGAAGATCGCAGAAGAGATTGACGATGGCGGTGCCGAGGCCGAGTTGGGTGATGAAGGAGGTGAAGGTGGGCAGAGCCGCCTTGCCACTTTGCTACCCCTGTTCCGGGGGGCCATATTGGCTGTGGTCGTTGTCACCATTGTCCTGATCGCACTGATGGAGCTGGGCATCAATGTCAGCCCGCTATTTGCTGGCGCGGGTGTCGTTGGTCTGGCCGTGGGATTTGGCTCTCAGACCCTTGTGCGGGATATCTTCTCGGGGGCGTTCTTCCTAATGGATGACGCGTTTCGCAAAGGGGAATATATCGACATTGGCGATGTGAAAGGCACGGTCGAAAAGATTTCGGTCCGGTCGTTCCAGTTGCGCCACCACTTGGGTGCGCTGAACACCATCCCCTTTGGCGAGATCAAAGTGCTGACGAACTATTCTCGTGACTGGGTGATTATGAAGCTGCCCTTGCGGGTGACCTATGACACCGATGTCGAGAAGGTGCGTAAGCTGATCAAGAAGCTGGGTCAGCAATTGCTGAGTGACCCTGTGATCGGCGATAATTTCATTCAGCCGCTCAAGTCTCAGGGTGTGATCGAGATGCAGGATTCAGCGATGATCATCCGCGTCAAGTTCATGACCAAGCCTGGCGATCAGTGGCTGGTACGCAAGAAGGTCTATCAGGAAATTCGCGAACTGTTCGCGCGCGAAGGTATCCGCTTCGCCCATCGAGAAGTGACAGTGCGCTTGGCCGATGAAAAAGCTACCGAAGATCTGACGCCGAAACAGCGCGAGGCAGTAACGGGCGCTGTTCAGGCCGCGATTGACGAGGACTATCTGGACGATATCGGCCCTGGTGGAGGGGATGACAGGTAGGACGCGCTCCCGCCTCTTTTGGACACGTCTCTGACGAGACGCAGTCAAAAGCGTTGGGCCGGGCCGCGCGTTCCGCGCGGCGGTTGCGCTATGGTTTAAGCGAAGGCCAGATGGGATCAGACGTTCCCAGTTTGGAGGCAGGCCGGGACCAGATCATATCCGTGCCACCCACGCGAAGGGCTGGTTTGAGGCGATGGCCGACACCCCAGTCGGATTTCTCAGGGGTCGGCGCATAATCGGTTGGGTTGGCGCGAGTGATTTCATTTGAGGTTTCGGCTTTACCCAACACGGCCAGCAACTCGGCCGTTCGGGCCAGAGACAGTCGCGCCTGCATGATCGAATTGCCCAAGGCTGCTTCGGACAACGCCGACAGCGCTGCGGCCGCCATCAGATAGCCGGTCGCGTGATCTAACGCCTGAACCGGCAGCGGCGTTGGTTTATCTGCTTTGGCCCAGCTGCGCCCGGCATCCGCGATGCCCGCGCTCATCTGCACAAGGCTGTCAAAACCGCGCCGATTGGACCAAGGTCCCAGCCAGCCATAGGCATTCAAGGTGACTTCAATGCGGTTGGGTGCCAGCGCATCCCGTTTCGTCTGTGTCAGGCCAAGCGCGTCCAGTGCGCCGGGGCGATAACCATGCACGAACACATCCGCCTGAGAGAGAAGGTCTTGCACGGCTTCAAGGCCGGCGGGTGTTTTCATATCCAGAAAGGCGCAACGCTTGCCCAGCGAAACATCGGGGATCACGCCGGGTTCGTCCCAGCCAGGGGGGTCGATGCGTAGAACTTCGGCGCCAAACCCCGCCAGCGTGCGCGTCGCAATCGGGCCTGCAAGTACGCGGGTCATGTCCAGAACGCGTAACCCTGCCAACGGACGTTCGGCTGTCGCTTGCAGTCGGTCGCGTAACGTAACTTGACGCGGATTGTGCCAGCCGATCAACGGATCGCGGGAGACAGCCCGGCCCTGTGGATGTTCCAGCCATTCCGAGCGGCTACGCATTGCGGCTGTTGCTCCTCCCTCGGCCACTATGGCTGCTTCTAAATCGACGATAGACCATGTTCTGACTGCTTGGGCCACGGCATCCCTGTCAGGCTTGACCCTGAGAACTTTCAGGGCGGCCTGCCGATGGGCGGGCAGGTTCGTATGCAACCTGATCCAACCGTCGGATGCCTGATAGTCTCCGGCGATGGCGTCCCAGAGGCTGGGCATTTCCCACCCTTCCGGTTTGAACGAGAAACCGTACCAAAGCGAGGCCAAACGGTGATCAACCGTTAATTCGGGCGCGTCGCTGACAAGGTTCAGCGACTTCATCAATCGGATGAGTTCCTGACCGACGGCCGCAAAGCTCGCGGTTGCCAGCTCGGACACGGCAAAAGCGCTGGGCCGCGCCCCGCTGCCTGTCACGCGGTAGCTGTCGGAAGCGGGAAGCGCGGAGAGCAGGGTCATTGTTGATAGGGGTCCAGACTGTCACGCAGCCCGTCGCCAAGGAAGTTGAAGGCCAAAACCACCACGATGATTGGTAGCATCGGAATCGCTGTCCACGGGTAGATCTCGATCGACGCGAGGTTCTGGGCATCGTTCAACATTACGCCCCAACTGACGGCTGGAGCCCGCAAACCAAGTCCAAGGAAGGACAGTGCTGTTTCCCCAAGAATCATTGCAGGTATCGACAGCGTGGCCGACGCGATCAGATGGGACATGAAGTTCGGCAGTAGGTGCTTGCGGATCACGCGGCCCGAACTTGCGCCCATCATCTCGGCCGCGCGTACGTATTCTTCTTCGCGCAGCGACAGGAACTTGGCGCGCACGGATCGCGCAAGGCCAGGCCAGTCTAATATCCCAAGGATGATCGAGATGATGAAGAACACAGCCACGGGGCTCCAGTTCGAGGGCACCGCCGCAGACAAGGCCAGCCACAACGGCAGTTCGGGCAGTGACCGCAGAATCTCGATGACACGGTTGATGACCCAGTCGATCTTGCCGCCGAAATAGCCCGCCATCGACCCGAACAGGATGCCCAGGAAGAACGACACCGAGATACCGATCAGACCCACGGTCAGCGACAGTTGCGCGCCATAGAGAATGCGGCTGAAGACATCCCGACCCAGACGGTCGGACCCCCACAGGAAAAGCGTTGCGCCTTCGGGCGCACAGAACAAATGCGTGTCCGACTTGATCAGCCCCGCCAGCTTGTACTCGGCCCCTTCACAGAAGAACTGGAGCGGGCGCGGATCGCTGGTGTCGGTCACGGCTTTCCACTGGAAGGTCTCAAGGTCGGCCTCGATCACCGTCGGGTAGACAAACGGACCGACGAATTCGCCTTCGTGGAACCAGTTGACACTTTGGGGCGGGGCATAAAGATGCTCGTCATTGCGTTCATTCGCACCATAGGGGGCAATGAACCCAGCAAAGGGCAGCATCAGGTAGCACAGCAGCAGGAAGATGCCCGAAATCAGGCCCAGTTTGTGGGTGCGGAATTTGCGCCAGACCAGCAGCCAGTTGGGGGCGTCCAGATCGGCGCGCTCAAGTTGTTGCAGGGCGGCGTCTGGATCGAAGGGGGCATCGTCGACATAACGATCGTCAGAGCGTTTGGTCATGCTTCACGCCCCTCATACCGAATTCGCGGGTCCAGCATGACCAGCAAGATGTCTGAGATCATGGTCCCAATCAGCGTCAGCAGGGCCACAAACATCAGGATAAAGGCCGACAGGAACTGATCCTGCGTCTTGAGCGCCGTCAGCAGGGTCGGGCCGATGGTCTGCAAACCCAGCACCACCGATACCAGGACCGACCCCGATACCATAGAGGGCAGCAGGTTGCCAATATCGGCCACAAACGGGTTGAAGGCCACGCGCAGGGGATACTTGGTCAACATACGCGACGGAGCCATACCCTTCGCGATGGCGGTTTCCACATAGGGTTTGCCCAGCTCGTCCAGCATGTTCGCGCGTAGCCGCTGCATCATCGCGGACGCGCCCGAGGTGCCGATCACGAAGGTTGGAACAATCAGGTGGATCAGGATGGACTTCAGCTTGTCCCAGCTCATCGGCTGCCCCTCGTAGATCGGATCCATCAAACCCCCGATGGGTAGGTTGAAATATTGGTGACCGTAGTAGAACAAGATCAACGCCAGCAGAAAATTTGGCGTGGCCAGACCCAGATACCCTACGAAAGCCGAGGTATAGTCGATCCAGGTCCGTGACCGCGCCGCCGCGAGCACGCCCAGCGGCAGGGCGACGGCATAAACAAACAGGATCGCGGCAAGGTTCACCACAACGGTCAGCCACAGGGTGTCGCCCACGATCTCGGCTACGGGACGATCGAACTCGAAGGACCAGCCGTAGTTGCCTTGTATCAGGCCTTCAAACCCATGTGGCCCGGGCCAGAACCCCATCCAGATCAGGTATTGTTCCCACATCGGACGGTCCAGAGCATATTCTGTGCGTAGAAATTCCGCCTTGGCTACACCTGCAGACTGACCCGATGCCTGAAGCTCTGCGATCTGGTTGCTGAGGTAATCTCCGGGCGGCAGGTTGATGATAACGAAGATCAGCACTGACACCACAAGCAGCGTCAGCAGCATCGTGAAAAAGCGATACACCACGTAGCGCAGCATTATCATTTAGCTGCTCCTGTCAGTCGGCGAAGAAGAACTCGTCGGGTCGGTGAATGCCAAAATGCGCGCCGGGTTCCCATGCCCACATGGCCTGTTCGGGTACGTTGCGCAGACGGTTCGATACTACGACGGGTTGTGGGGCACCATTCAGGATACCAATCGCATAAAGCTGGTCAGCGTGGATCTTCAGCATCTCGGTCCACACGGCTTTGCGCTCATCATCTGTGGTCGCGATTTCCCAGTCATGAGCCAGTTCCATCAGCCGTGCGGCTTCAGGCATATCAGGGGCTTCCCCTACATCACCACCCGTTTGATAATACTGACCCCATTTCGGCCAAGCCAGAAACACCTGATCCGTTGGGGCCAGATAGGCAGGTGATGTGTGGGCTTGCGGAATGCCGTCATCCCAGCCGAACCAGACCGAGGCCATGGTGTTGCCCGCAAATACTCGGTTGCGCAGGATGTCGCGGTCCAGTGGGCGCATTACCAGATCAACACCAATCTCACGCCACGTATCTGTCACGATCTGCAGGGCATTCTCGACCTCCTGACGCTCGCCTGCGGTTTCGATGATCAGCTCCATCGGGCGACCGTCAGGCAGAAGGCGAACACCGTTCTTGTCGCGTTGGGTCAACCCGGCTTCATCCAGCAATGCGTTGGCCTTGTCGATATCATACTGCGCCCAAGCCTTGGCGTTTTCTTCGTTGTAGAAAGGAGAGGCTGGCAGGACCGACATCGCGCCCGGCTGTGCCAGTTTGAAATATAGCGCCTGATTTATCGTCTTGCGGTCGATGGCCAGCGAAAGCGCGCGCCGTACGCGCACGTCACGCAGTACATCACGCCAGCCTTCATCGGCATAGTTCAAGTTGGGATAAATCGCGATCTGGGACGCAACACCAGTTTTCCAAAGCAGTGTCTTGTAGTCCCCGCCGGCTTCACCTTTTTTCAGGATCGACGCATCCCGGAACGCCAGCCCGCGACCTTGAAGATCGGTCTCGCCTGCGTTGGTTTTTGCGGCAACCAGACCGGGTGCCACGATCTCCATCTCGACCACGTCGATATAGGGCAATTGGACGCCCTTGCTGTCGATACGGTGGTAGTAAGGATTGCGCACGAAATTATGCCGGATTTTTTTACCTGAGCTGGCGTTCAGCCAGGGTTGCAGCGTCGGCAACTCGTGATTGTCGAACTTATAGAGGTTGTCGAGTTTGTTGTGCAGTGCAGCCCAGCTTTTGACGCGGGCGTCTTCAACCTGAAAGGCCAGCTCCTCTGCATCTGCGAACTTCTCGTGGTATTGTTTCAAAAACTCAGATGGGCGGTAGATAAACGGCGGGCGGGCCTGAGCAAGCGACTGCAGGAAATCCGGGTTTGGGTCTCCCCATTCAAAAACAACGGTCGTTTCATCCGGGAAGGTGACGGTCGGTGTCTTGCCTTCGACGATCAGAAAATCCGGTGGTCCCGACGGGCTGAGCAATTCATTGTTTGCCACGTCCTCCCACCAATACCGGAAATCCTCGGATGTGAAGAGGGATCCATCCGACCATTTGTGGCCTTCGCGTAGGTTCAGAGTGAATTTCCGGTTGTCTTCGGTTTCAAAGGATTCCAGCAGATCGGGCACGATTTCGTAGTTCTCATCGAACCCTACCAACCGAGCGTAGCCATAGACGACCATCTGCCGGATGTCCTTCGAACGGGTAACCATGGTTCGCAAGGTTCCTCCCGGAGTGCCGAATTCGCGCCCCTTGGCGTTCAGATCGACGATCAATGGTTCGGCGGGTAGGCGTTCTTGCACAGGGGGGAGGTTTCCGGCAGCCACTTCGGCTTGCCAGAAAGCGCTTTCCTGCGGGGTGGGTGTCTCGGCCACGACGGGCGGAAACCAAAACGCAGACAGGGCGGCTGCCAGGATCAGGGGGCGAGGGGTCTTAAACATGGCATCGTACCTTATGGCCGGGCTCCATCTCTACCAACGAAGGTATCACGGAGTCCGTAAATCGGAAGGCGTCTTCCCAACTGTCGGGGGAACCGGCGCCCAAAGCAACCAAATTCAGGTCAATGGGCCGGTTGATGTCGGGTTCCGGTTGAGCGGCAATCAGCGCCTTTGTGTAGGGGTGGTGTGGGTTGTAGAACAGGGTCTCGGGCGGCGCTTGTTCCACCACAAGACCCCGGCGCATCACCGCAACTTCGTCGGCAATGCGGGCCACGACAGCAAGGTCGTGAGAAATAAAGAAGTAAGACAGGTTCAGGCTGTCCTGCAGGTTTTCCAGCAAGGTCAGGATCTGCTCTTGCACAGAAACGTCCAATGCCGAGGTCGGCTCGTCGCAGACAATCAGCTGTGGGTCCAGCATCATTGCCCGTGCGATCGACAGACGCTGTCTCTGGCCGCCCGAGAACGCATGCGGGTAGCGCTTTAGCATGTCGGCGTTCAAACCGACGCGTTTCAACATGTCTGCCGCTTTGTCACGTTGTTCAGCTGGTGAGCCGATATTGTGAATCTCAAGCGGCTCGGTCATGGCGTCCTGAATGCGCATGCGCGGGCTGAGTGAGCTGTAGGGGTCCTGAAACACCATCTGAGCCTTGCGCTGAAACGCGGTGCGCTGGGCGCGGGTCATTTTATGGACCGTGATCGGATCGGCGTCGGGCGCGGTGCGAAACAGCACCTCGCCGCCCGGATCGGGGGGCTCGGCCCCTAGTGCAATACGGGCTGCGGTGGTTTTGCCCGATCCGCTTTCACCGACGATGGCCAGTGTCTTGCCGCGCGCCAGATTCAGATCGACGCCCCGGCACGCATAGATCATTCGATCGCCCTGCCAACCCTTGCTGGAGCGCATCGTATAGGTTTTGGACACATCCTTCATTTGCAGGATGAGGTCCTCATGGGGCATGGGCAGCCCTACTGCGTCCTTTTCAGGAATCGCGGGCGCGGCATTGAACAATTGCTGCGTGTATGGATGCGCTGGCGCGGTCAGAATTGGCGCAGCGGCGCCGGCCTCCATGACGCGGCCTTTGTGCATGACGACCACTTGTTCGGCCATGTTCGCTACCACGCCCAGATCGTGTGTCACAAGGATAAGCGCCATGCCCGTCTCGCGCTGCAGCTCCTTGATTAGCCCCAGCACCTGAGCCTGAGTGGTCACGTCCAACGCGGTGGTCGGCTCATCCGCGATCAGCAGCTCTGGCTTGGCGACCATCGCCATCGCGATCATCGCGCGTTGCCGCATCCCGCCGGACAGCTCGAACGGATAAGAATCATAGGCACGCTGCGGGTCGGGGAATCCCACGCGTTCGAATTGGGTCAGAACCTCTTTGCGGGCTTGCGCCTCGGATGCGCCGCGGTGCAACCACAGAACTTCGCTGACCTGATTGCCGATTTTGTGCAGCGGCGACAGCGACCGCATAGGTTCCTGAAAGATCATCGAGACCCGATTGCCGCGAATGTCGCGCATCTGGCGCTCGCTTATCGCGGTCAGGTTTTCCATGCCTTTGGAATCATTCAGAGTAATGGTCCCGCTGCGAATTTGCGCCGTGCGTGGGAGGATCCGAAGTGCTGCGCGGCACGAGATGGTTTTGCCAGAGCCGGACTCGCCCACCAGTGCCAAAGTCTGCCCGGCCTCGACGTCAAAACTGACACCTTGAACAACGGCCTCACCAGCACCGAACCCGATGCTAAGATCCCTGACAGACAACAACGCAGTCATGCGGGTTTTCCACCCGTTCGGCCGTCACTCGGCATAGGCTTGATCAACTCCCCGTGTTTTTTGACGCAGTTTCGCGCGGTTGCCCCTGTTTAGTCAAACCCGTTCTTGTGTTGAAATGTCGCGGAAATATGAAACTGCGGCGAAATTGCCTACACAAACCCTTGATGATTTGTCATCACAGGTGGTGTCGTTGCCTTGTTATGCGACGGCAACTATCAAGGAGAGATTTCCCAGTGTCCGATCCCCAAAGTCGTCTTGATCTGTTTATCGACCGTATGGTCTCGCAAAGGGCTTGTCTGGACTTTGCCATTGACCAGACCCAGGACATGCCGGGACCGGTGTTCGAATTGGGGCTGGGCAATGGTCGCACCTATCATCACATGGTGCAGTATGTGCGGAACCGACCGGTCTATGTGTTCGAACGCGCGGTCGCGTCGCACCCGGACTCGACACCTCCGGACGATCTGGTGATTCTGGGGGATGTCCGCGAGACGTTGCCGGCATCGCTGGACCGTTTTGGCGCAACCGCCAGCCTGATTCATGCTGACCTTGGCGGGCATAACCGCGAAAAGAACGACGCTTTCGCGCGGTTTGTATCCCCTCTGATCGAGCCGTTGCTGGCCGAGGGCGGACTGATGGTGTCTAGTGACCGTATGTATTTTGACGGATTGACCGAGTTGTCTTTACCCGACGGGGCCGTCGCGGGGCGCTGTTTCGTCTATCGCCGCTGAAGGGGATGCCAATGCTGTTTTATGATTGCTCGACCGCACCTAATCCGCGCCGTGCGCGGATGTTCATAGCTGAAAAAGGGCTTGAAATTGAAACGCGTGACATCTCGATCGCCAAAGGCGAGCAGATGAGCAATGAATTCCTTGCGGTCAATCCAAATGGCACTATTCCCGTACTGGTTACAGATGAGGGGACCGCGTTGACCGAAAACCTTGGCATCGCGGCATACCTCGAAGCCCGCTTCCCCGAGCCGCCGCTGATGGGCCGTACATCTGACGAAAAGGGGTTGGTTCTGATGTGGAACAGTATTGTCGAACAGCAAGGGGGTGCGCCGGTCGCCGAGGCGCTGCGCAATACCCATCCCGTTTTCGAAGGTCGCGCGATTCCCGGCCCGGCGAATTATGCGCAAATCCCGGAATTGGCCCAACGCGGGATCGAAAGGGTGAGGCGATTCCTCGACATGCTCGAAGGGCGCTTAGCGGAAAGTGCCTATGTCGCAGGTCCGGAGTTTACCCTGGCTGATATCTCGGCCTTTGTATTTGTAGATTTTGCCCGCGTTATAAAAATGCGAATTCCGCAAGAAAACAAAGCGACTCAGGCATGGTTCGATAAGGTCGCAGCGCGCGCCAGCGCCCAACTCTAATTTCGTTGAATTCAATCAACACAATTCGTCGTCACGAACTGTACATAAATGTCTAGACAGAAGTGAACAGTGCGTCTAGCGTCCCGTTTAAGTCATGCAGGGGAGAGCGGGATGAAGTCTCAGTATCGCGTTGTGGTTATCGGAGGCGGGGTCGTAGGCGCTTCGGTTTTGTATCATCTGGCCAAGTTCGGCTGGTCGGATGTGGTGATGCTTGAGCGACGACGGCTGGCCTCGGGGTCATCGTGGCACGCAGCGGGCGGTATTCACGCGCTGAATGCCGATCCAAACATGGCGGCGCTGCAAGCCTATACGATCGACCTGCTGAGTGAGATCGAGAAAGAATCAGGCCAGAATATCGGTTTGCACATGACTGGTGGTTTGACATTGGCAGGTACGCCCGAACGGTGGGAGTGGTTGCAGGCGAATTACCGTATTTTCCAGTCCATCGGCATTGATGACTGCGAATTGCTGTCGCCGGAAGAGGCGCAGAAACGCTGCCCGATCATGTCCACCGATGGCGTCTTGGGCGCGATGTGGGCTGATCGCGAAGGCTATATCGACACTACCGGTACGGTCCAGGCCTACGCGACGGCGGCGAAAAAGCGCGGTGCGGAATACTATGAGGAAACCAAGGTCGAAAGCCTGACGCAGACGGCCGATGGGTGGGAGGTTGTGACCGACAAGGGCACGATCACCTGCGAACATGTGGTCAACGCGGCGGGGCTCTGGGCGAAGCAGGTCGGGCGCATGGCGGGGGTAGAACTGCCGGTTTCTCCGCTGAAACACCACTATCTGATCACCGATACCGTGCCCGAGGTCGCGCAGGCAGATTTCGAGATGCCGATGACCGTGGACCTAGAAGGCTTCACCTATATGCGGCAGGACCAGAAAGGCGTTCTGGTCGGTATCTACGAGGTCGAGCACGAACACTGGGCCATGGATGGCGCGCCGTGGAACTATGGCGAGGAACTGTTTCAAGAACAGCTGGATCGGATCGAGAATGAGCTGACGCTGGGTTTCGAACGCTACCCCTCGATCCAGAATGTGGGCATCAAGACTTGGGTGAACGGCGCCTTCACTTTTGCGCCGGACGGCAACCCTCTGGTCGGGCCGGTGCCGGGCAAGCGTGGCTATTGGTCAGCCTGTGCTGTGATGGCCGGGTTCCTGCAGGGCGGCGGCGTTGGTAAAACACTGGCCGAGTGGATGATCCATGGTGAGCCCGAAGCCGACGCGTGGCCGATGGACGTGGCCCGCTTTGGCGATTTTGCGCAAAACAAACGCTATATCCGCGAAACCACGGGGCAGTTCTATTCACGCCGCTTCGTGATGACCTATCCGAACGAGCAATTGCCTGCGGGGCGTCCTCTGAAAATGGCCCCGGCGCATGATGCGATGACTGAAGCCGGGTGTAAGTGGGGCGTCAGCTGGGATCTGGAAGTGCCACTCTATTTTGCGCCGAAAGGGTTCGAGGAAACGCCAACCCTGAAACGGTCAAACGCGCATGACATCGTAGCTGAGGAGTGCAAGGTGATCCGCGAGGGTGTCGGTTTGATGGATATTACCGGCTTCTCGCGGTTCGAAGTCAGCGGCCCCAGCGCGCAGGTTTGGCTGGACAGGGTGATGGCTTCGAAACTGCCTGCGCCGGGGCGTGCCAAGCTGGCCCCGATGCTGGGTGAGAACGGGCGGCTGAAGGGTGACCTGACCGTTCTGAACTGGGGCGACGGGACGTGGTGGATCATGGGCAGTTATTACCTGCGCGCCTGGCACATGCGGTGGTTCGATGACCACATGATCGACGGTGTCTCGGTCCGCGATCTGGGCGAAGAATATTGCGGGTTTGCGGTGGTTGGCCCTAAATCGCAGGCGGTGGTCGAGAAGCTGGCCGAGCAGGATATCTCGGGCCTGAAATTCATGGGCTGCGGCGAGTTCGATATCGGTCTGGTCCGCGCCCGTGTAGCCCGCATGTCGGTAACAGGCGAGAAAGGGTACGAGATCAACTGCCGTTATGGCGACCACATAAAACTGCGTCGGATTTTGCTGGAAGCCGGGGCCGACGAAGGCATCCGAGAATGTGGCTTCAACGCGATGCTGTCCACGCGGCTTGAAAAGAGCTTTGGCATCTGGTCGGCGGAATTCACTCAGCTTTATACGCCGGGGATGACTGGAATGGATCGCTGGATCGACTGGGATAAATCCTTTGTCGGCAAAGAGGCTGCCTTGGCGGAACGCGACGGCAACGGACCGGCCCAAGTGCAGATCACGCTGGAGGTCGACGCATCGGACGCTGACGCCAGCGGGTACGAGCCCATCTGGGCGGACGGCGAACGCGTGGGCTTTGTGACCTCGGGCGGGTACGGCCACTATACCGGCAAATCGCTGGCAATGGCGCTGGTCAACCGGGACAAGGCCGAGCCGGGGACCGAATTGTCAGTGCATGTGGTCGGTGTCGAACGCTCTGCACGGATCGTTGCGCCATCACCGTACGACCCGCAAGGCAAAGCGATGCGAGGCTGAACATGGAAGCTCAACGTGGCAGACGCAGGCGGGGACGGGGGACCGAGGCCGCCCCCGCACCCAAACGGGATGTGAATTACCGCCAGCTCAGAAACCCGTTTCCGCCGATGGAGGTGTTCTCGGCGGATCAGATCGCCGACATGCACGCGTCGTCCTTACGTCTGTTGCAGGAACTGGGCATCAAGGTGCTGCTGCCCGAAGCGCGGACGTTGTTCGCCAAGGCAGGGGCCAAGGTCGATGAAGACACCGAGATGGTGTTTATTGGCAAGGATATGGTCGAGGCCGCTGTCGCCTCGGCCCCCAAATCCATCGCTTGCCGGGCAGGGGCGCGGCATCGGGATTTCACGCTGGAACTGGGATCGTTGGTCTTTCAACCTGGTGCTGCGGCCCCCAACGCCACCGATCTAGAACGCGGGCGGCGGCCGGGATCGGGACGCGACTATCTGGAATTCCTGAAGCTCACCCATCATTTCGACGTGTTCCAGATGATCTCGCCCCTGGTCGAACCGCAGGACGTGCCGACCAACGTGCGACACTACTTCACGACGCGCGCGCAGATGGAGCTGACGGACAAGTTCCCTTTCTTCTTCTCGCGTGGAAAACCGCAGGTTTTGGACAGTTTTGAGATGCTGTCTATCGCACGAGGGCTTTCGGATGACGAATTCCGGGGTAACGCGCATTGTTATACGATCATCAACACCAACAGCCCGCGCACGCTGGATATTCCGATGGCGCAAGGGTTGATCGACTTTGCGCGGCACGGCCAAATCTCGATCATCACACCGTTCACGCTAATGGGCGCGATGGCTCCGATCACCGTGGCGGGCGCTATCACTCTGTCCCATGCCGAGGCGCTGGCCGCGCTGACCCTGACGCAGCTCGCCAACCGCGGCGCGCCGGTGTGTTATGGGACGTTCACAAGTAACGTAGACATGAAATCGGGCGCGCCTGCCTTCGGGACGCCTTCGCACTTTCAGGCGTCCTTGGCGGCGGGGCAGTTGGCGCGGCATCTGGGCCTTCCGTGGCGGTCGGCTGCAGGCTCGGCCTCGAACATCAATGACGTTCAGGCGGCGAATGAAAACCAGTTCGGCCTGTGGGGCTGTCTGATGGCCGGGGCAACCGTGATCATCCATTCGGCCGGGTGGCTCGAAGGCGGCTTGACCGTATCCTACGAAAAACTGGTCAGCGATGCCGAAGTGCTGAACATGGTGGCCGAGCTTTGCAATGGCGCGCAAGCTGGCGCGTCCGAGATCGGGTTCGATAGCGCGCTGCGCGAGGTCGACCCCAGCGGACACTTCTTCGCCACCAGCCAGACAATGGAGCGTTATAACACCGAGTTCTACCAACCCCATCTGCACGACTATGCCAATTTCGGCACGTGGACGGAACGCGGATCGGTCGATGCCAACCATCGCGCGACCGGGGTCTGGAAGGACATCCTTGCCAATTTCGAATCCCCCGTTCAGAACTCTGACCGGCTGGGCGATCTGCACGACTTCATTGCCCGACGCACAGAGGAGGGCGGTGCGCCGCCCGAGAGTTGAATGAGCAAACCGATCCTGCACCGCGACGACCCCGAGGCCGAGCCTCTGGTGGGTAACATAAAGGTCACGCGCGACGACTGGTTGAACGTGGCGATGGACGTACTGATCTCGGACGGGATCGACCAGATCAAGGTGCTGAATCTGGCCGAGCGGATGGCGGTGTCGCGGTCTTCGTTCTATTGGTATTTCAAATCGCGGCAAGAGCTGCTGGACGCGTTGTTGGCACGCTGGCAGGCGACCAACACCGCCGGGTTGATCCGTCAGGCCGAGGCCCCGGCAGACACTATCACGGGCGCGGTGTGCAATGTGCATCGCTGCGTGGTGAACACCGATCTGTTCGACACCGCGTTGGATTTCGCCATACGCGACTGGGCGCGTAAATCGGGCAAGGTGCGCCGTGCGCTGGATCAGTCGGATGCGCGGCGGCTAGAGGCTTTGCACGCCATGTTCGCGCGCTATGGCTATCCCGAGGTCGAGGCCGAGACCCGGGCCCGCGTGCTGTATTACATGCAGATCGGATACGATCTGGCGCAACTGAACGAACCCATGTCTGTGCGGATCGCCATGGTGCCGCACTATTTGTTTGTCTTCACTGGGGTTGAGCCGCGCCGTGAAGAGATCGAGGAATTCAGCGCCTATTCCCGGCGCTACTGGACAGGAGACCCGTCATGACCCAACCAGACGCAATCATCATCGGAACGGGCGTGATCGGCGCAGCTATCGCGTTCGAGATGGCCAAGGCCGGGTGGAAAACCTTGTCACTGGATCGCAATACCCAAGTGGGGCATGGCTCAACCGCAGGGTCATGCGCGATTATTCGGATGCATTACTCCACCTTTGATGGCACTGCTTTTGCGTGGGAGGGCTATCACTATTGGCGCGACTGGGCCGCGTATCTGGGCTTGCCAGAAAACGCTAATCTGGCGCAGTTCCGCGAGACCGGGTGCCTGGTGATGAAGACCGAGGCCAACGGGATGTTGGAAAAACACATGGTTAACAGCGCGGATCTGGATTGCCCGTTTGAGGAATGGACACCCGAGAAGATCACGGAACGCCTGCCCGTCTATTCCATGGACAGTTTCACACCGCCAAAACGCATGGACGATCCTGAGTTTGGCCAGTCCAACGGACGGAAGATGCAAGGCGGAGTGTTCTGGCCGCAGGCTGGTTACGTGACCGACCCGGCATTGTCGGCGCAGAACCTGATGGATGCCGCCAAACAGCACGGGGCCGAGGTGCGAACAGGGGCCGAGGTGGTTGAAATTCTGACGGAGGACGGGCGCGTAGCTGGGGTCAAGCTGGCCAATGGTGAGGAAATCCGTGCCAAGGTGGTAGTGAATGTGGCCGGGCCGGGGTCGGCCATCATCAACGGTATGGCAGGGGTGCTGGATGATATGACCATCGAGACGCGTCCTCTTCGGCAAGAGGTCGTGCATGTGCCTGCGCCCGAAGGGTTCGATTTTGAAAACGGTGGCACCATCGTCTCCGACAGCGACATCGCGCTGTATTGCCGCCCCGAGCATGGCAACCACATCCTTGTGGGCTCGGAAGACCCGGAGTGCGATCCGCATCAGTGGTGCGAGGATGATGTCAACTACAACCGTGATTTCACCGACCAATGGACCACGCAGGCGATGCGCTATGCTCAGCGGGTTCCTAGCCTCGGCATCCCGTCTAAGACGCGGGGCGTGGTGGACCTATATGACGCCTCGACCGACTGGATTCCGATCTATGACAAATCCAGCCTGCCGGGGTTCTATATGGCCTGCGGCACAAGCGGGAACCAATACAAGAATGCGCCAATTGCCGGCAAGATGATGGCTGCTCTGATAGACTATGTCGAAGGTGGCGCTGATCATGACGCCCAACCGCTGCAGTTTACGTTGCCCTATATCAATCGCGCGATCGACGTGGGGTTCTATTCCCGGAAACGCCCGATCAACGAGGAAAGCAGTTTTTCAGTTTTGGGGTAGTTTAACGCGTAAAACGCTCTAACCTTTCTGGGGACTGCAACAAGGCAGGACCCCAGAATGACCGATACTCAGACCCGAGTTTTGATTCTTGGAAGCGCGCCGTCTGCCGTTGCAGCGAAGGATTGGGAGCGTTCGCCATTTACGCACATAGTCGCGATCAACAACGCCTGGCGTATTCGTAATGATTGGGATGTACTGATCCACCCCGAGGACTTCCCGGTCGAGAACAGACCCACCGCGACGCTTAGCAGTCAATCCATTGTTGGTGCCGCAGACTACGTACCTTTGCAAAATGACTATGGTGGGTTCGTCTACGCGGGCGGCACGATGGCCTTTACCGCAGGGTACTGGGCACTGGCTGCGCTGCGCCCCTCTGTGTTGGCATATTTCGGCTGTGACATGGTATATCCCAGCGCTGGAAAGACACATTTCTATGGAACCGGGGCGGCCGACCCTTTGCGTGCTGACGTTACGCTCAGGTCGCTTGAAGCAAAATCGGCTCGGCTTGGGTTGTTCGGTGCTGCTCAGGGATGTCGGATCGTGCGGCTTTCCAACGGGGAAAGCAGGCTGGTTTATCCTTCGGTCGCTTCGACATCGCTTGGTTCGGTCGATCTGCCGTGCACGCATGGGATGAGTGCGGCATTACTGCGTGAAAAAGAGCTGGGTTACTACGTGCCGTCGGGTCGCTATTGGGAGCATTCGGATGCGTTTGACACCGACCGAATAGATGAATTGGACAAGATGTGGCTGTCAGCTTACCGGCAGAGTGCGTTGGGTAAGGTCGCCTAAGCTGCGAATTTCACCCAGGCCCAGACCATTGCGACATAGGTTAGATTGTGCAGGCACTGATCCAGCCCGGCCGCGCGCCAAAAGGCCGCTTGCGTTGGCATTAGTTGCTTTTTGTCGGAATAGCTGGCCTTTGCGAAATCAATATTGAAATGAACGATCCATTCCAGTGCGGCGATGATAAGAATAAATGCCCAAGGCGAGCCAAATAGTAGGAAAACAATGACGGACCCCACAACATGCACTGCCGCATGTTGTGCGCGTCCCATATGAAAATATTCCCCGCGTCCCGCCAGCATTTTCGGCGTTTGGAGGTAATAGTCCGCGAACATATGTTTGATCTGCAATAAGCAGAGCATCAAAAACACTGCGCCTAAATTGGCAGGCAAATTAATCCTCCCGACATCGTCCTGATTTAAACACTAGGCGGTAACTTGTGGTTGCGCAAATGAACTTGTTCACATTCGGCGAAAATCTGATCAAATTGGAAACTGTTTGCGTCGCTGGCCACGATTGCGGTAAATTCAAACCATTGGATTTGCGACAATGTCGCCAAGATCGGGTCAGTGATCCGCAACAGGGGCAGGTTCCATAGAACGCACGATTTTCCGCTTTATTTGGAAATACTCCAAACGCGATCAGTTGATCTTGCTGGCCGTGACTGCGACGCTGTTTCCGCTGCTTTACCTGACGCTGGAATTGCCAAAACGGATCATCAACGATGCGATCGGGGCCGGAAGCTCGGTGGTGAACGTGATGGGCTATCAGTTGCCGCAGACCACCTTCCTGATCATCCTGTGTTTCGCGTTTCTGGCTGCGGTTCTGGCCCACGGCCTGATGAAAATGCGGATCAACACGATGAAAGGCGTTCTGAGCGAGCGGATGCTGCGTCGTTTCCGGTATCAACTAATCAGTCGCGCGCTGCGCTTTCCCCAACCTTATTTCGAGCGCGTCAGCCAGGGTGAGATGGTCTCGATGATCACTGCCGAAAGCGAGCCGATGGGTGGGTTGATGGGGGACGCGATCAGCCAACCCGTGCTGCAGGCCGGGCAGATGATCACCATCCTGTCTTTCCTGTTTCTGCAAAGTGTCTGGTTCGGCCTTGCCGCGGTTGCCTTAATCCCGGTGCAGGCCTGGTTGATCCCCAAGCTGCAACGCCAGATCAACCTGTTAAACAAAAGCCGGATTCAAGAAGTTCGTATTCTGGCCGCCCAAATCGGGGAAAACGCGGCGGGCGCGTCGACGCTGCGCACGAATGGGGGGTGGCGGTACCGTCGTGCGATGATCTCGGACCAGCTGGGGCGGCTGTTCAGCATCCGTTTCGAGATTTACCAGAAAAAGTTCTTTATGAAGTTCATCAACAACTTCATTTCGCAACTGACGCCGTTCTTGTTTTATCTGGTCGGCGGTTTGCTGGTTCTACAGGGCTCAGTCTCGCTGGGTGCGCTTGTCGCGGCGCTGGCGGCCTACAAGGACCTGAGCTCTCCGTGGAAAGAGCTGCTGACCTACTACAATCAGACTCAGGACATGTCCTTGCGCTGGGACGTAGTGGTTGAACGGTTTGCACCCACGGGAATGGTTGACGAAAAACTGTTCGAAGGCGAACCAGACAGCACGCCGCGCCTGAACGGCGATATAACACTGGATCACGTCTCGGTCCGGGATATGGACGGCAATCAGGTTCTTGATGACCTGAACCTGACCTTTCCCGGTGGAAAAACCATCGGCGTCGCAGCCCCCAGCGAAGAAGATCGGCGCGCCCTGGCAGAATTGCTGACGCGCGAGATCATGCCTTCGTCCGGTCGGGTTGAAATCGGGGCGGAAAACATGGCCGACCTGCACCAAGGCGTCGTTGCTGCACGAGTTGGATACGCGTCTTCGCGTCCGGTGATGTTTCAAGGCTCGTTGGGCGACAACGTTATGATGCCGATGCGGTTCAAGCCGGTGACAGGCGGGGTCGAAGATCATGACTTTGCAGAGACCCGGCGGGCAGGGAATAGCGACGATCCCTACAGAGCCGAATGGCTTGACCCTTCGCGGGCTGGTGTTGAAAACGCCGAATCTCTGCGCGACTGGTGGCTGCATCTGATCGACGGCATGGGCTCGGGCGCGGCGCTTTTCCAACGTGGTGCAGAACAGGTCTTTGAACCGGACGAACATCAGGATCTGGCCCGGAAGCTTATTGAATTGCGACCCCTCGTACAGCAGGCGGTGCGAGATGCCGGGCTTGAACAGCAGGCCCTGATCTTTGACTGGTGCTGCTACAATCCTGCCTTACCCGTTGCCGAAAACCTGCTGTTCGCGACACCGCGTGTGCCTGTGACGCAGGACTTGCTGGCCCGCCAACCTGTCTTTTTGGGAGAGCTTCGAGAACTGGGCCTGGACGAGACACTGGTCAACCTGACGCGCGATGTGGTGGATATGCTGCGGCAGATCTTTGGTCTGGACGGCACAGACCATCCGCTGTTTCGAAAGCTGGGCCTTGAAGCACAGACTTATGAAAGCGCGATAGAATTGCTGGAGCAGACGCGGGATGAGGGGGTCTCGGGTCTGAATGACGAACAGCTCGCTAACCTGCTTGCGGTTCCCGTTGTGATTTCGGCCGAGCAAATCGGTCCGGCATTTTCAGATGAACTGAAGAACCGCATTCTTGAACTGCGCCACAGTCATTCGCATAAACTGCTTGAGACTTTGCACGACGTGTTTGTGCCACTGAATGCCGAAGAATTTGCGCCCGGCCTGACGGTGATGGAGAATGCGCTGTTCGGCAAGGTCAGTCAGATTGGGGGTGCGCGCTCGGACGAGGTGCGCAAACTGATCGTGGATGTTCTTGACCGCAACGGGGCACGGCCACAGGTGGTCGAATTGATCTATGACGTTCCGGTGGCGCTGGGTGGTCAGAATCTGCCGGCGGTTTTTGCCGAGCCGCTCTCGTTCACGCGCGCGACGATAAAGAAACCGGATATCCTGATTTTGGACAATGCGCTGGCCAGCTATGACATGGCCACGCAGGTGGCGGTCTATAAGAATATACGCTCTTTGCTGCCGGAGACGACCGTCATTTATCTGAACGATCAGTATGACAATCCGGATGTATTCGACATGTATGTCGAAATCCGGCAAGGTCGGGTGGTTTCAGATGAAGGACCTGCAGACGTGGAAGAAGACAGTGCAGCCTCGGCCGACTTGGCGCGCAAGCTGCGCGCGCTTGAGCAGACGCCGCTGTTTTCGGGTCTTGACCGTCGTCAGCTGCGCCTTTTGGCCTTTGGTGCCCGCTGGTTTGATGCCAAGCCTGGCGAGGTTGTGTTCCTCAAGGACGACCAACCCACAGATGGGGCCTATGTGGTGTTGGAAGGCGAGGCGGGTCTGTATCTGCCACAACCTGACGGACCGGATCAGTTGATCACAAAAGTTGGTGCAGGAGCGCTGGTCGGAGAGCTGGGCCTGATCCGCAAAGAGCCGCGCGCACTGAGCATGCTTGCCGAGACGAACCTGTCCTGCCTGCGGATCGGGGAAGAAGAGTTCTTGGCCGTTGTCGAAAACGATGCCGCCACGGCCTTTAAGCTGATGCAGGTGATTGCAGGGTATGTGTCAAACTAGTCTTGCGGTTTACAGAACAGGTCGTAAAGCAAACCAATCATTTGGGCTGTGTTTCCGTCCTGCAACGAATAGTAGATCGTTTTCCCCTCGCGCCGGGTCGACACCAGCCCCTCGCCGCGCAATCGCGCCAGCATCTGGCTGACGGCGGCTTGTCGGATATTCAGCAGGTTCTCAAGCTCACCTACTGATTTCTCACCTTCGCCCAAATGGCAAAGGATCATCAGGCGGCCTTCATGGGCCAGAATTTTCAAGAACGCAGCGGCATGCGCGGCGCTCTCTTGCATATCTGAAAGGGCGCTGTCCTGATCCTGAGCGTCTTTTTCCTTAAGTGTCACGTGGGGGCCTGCTTGCGATAGGGGGTCAAGGTAATATGCCCCAAACCGCAGCAGTTTGTCACCCCTCGGTTGCAGGGGCACCGCCCTGAAACGCATTGCCGTCGACGTAATTGCAGGGCTCTTCCTGCATCTGAAGGTGTAATCCGTCACCTGTGAAAGGATGCGCCCGCGCCAAGTCTTCGTCGACATCGATGCCCAAGCCTGCAGCCGTAGGTGCCGTTACAAAGCCGTTTTCAACGCGCAACTTGCTTTTGATCAGGGCGTCGTGAAATGGGGTCTCGATCGTTTCCAGCAAAAGCAGATTTGGGATCGAAGCCGCCAGATGAATATTCGCGGCCCATTCCACCGGCCCCGCGTATAAGTGCGGAGCCATTTGTACGTTAAAGACCTCGGCCATTGCAGCGACTTTCTTCATTTCCCAGATGCCACCGGCACGGCCCAGTGCAGGTTGAAGAATCTCGGCTGCGCCAGCGCGCAGGACGGCTCCGAATTCGGCCTTCGTGGTCATCCGTTCGCCTGTTGCCACAGGAATTCGGACATTGCGGGCAACGCGGGCCATGTCCTCGATCATGTCGGGGGGTGTGGGTTCTTCGAACCACAGTGGCGAATATGTCTCTAGCGCCTGACCCAGGCGGATCGCACCGGCGGTGTTGAATTGGCCATGGGTTCCGAACAGCAGATCTGCCTTGTCGCCCACGGCCTCACGGATGGCCTTGCAGAAGGCGACAGACATCGAGATATCGGACATTGCAGGCATATGCCCGCCGCGTATTGTATAAGGCCCGGCAGGGTCGAACTTGACCGCTGTAAAGCCGCGTCGAACCATTTCAGCAGCGCATTCAGCTGCCTGATCAGGTGCGGTCCAAAAGTCGTTAAGATTATGCTGGGGTAGGGGGTACAGATAGGTATAGGCGCGGATCCGATCATTCACCAGCCCACCCAGCAGAGCGTAGACGGGACGGTCGCGATCTTTGCCCAGAATGTCCCAGCACGCGATCTCGAGCCCCGAAAACGCGCCCATAACTGTCAGATCGGGTCGTTGTGTAAAGCCGCTGGAATAGGCGCGGCGGAACATAAGCTCGATGTTTTCGGGGTTTTCGCCCTGTATGTGACGCTCAAAGACGTCCCGAATGACGTGGCGCATAGCATCAGGGCCTACAGATGAAGCATAGCATTCGCCCCAACCGGTTATGCCTGTGTCGGTCGTGACTTTGACCAATATCCAATAGCGCCCGCCCCAACCGGGTGCCGGCGGAGCGGTCACAATGATGTCGAGGTCCTGCAGCTTCATGGCGTCTCCTCCGGTCGTTTGCCTCAGGCTTTGTCGAACATGATCACGTTTCGCTTGGCCGAGCCGGTTTTGGTGTCTGCGATCGCCTCGTTGATCTGCGACAACGACCACCGGCCCGAGATCAGCTCGTCCAGCTTCAGCCGCCCCTGTTCATACAAGTCAATCATCCAGGGAATATCGCGCTGTATGACCACGTCGCCCATTTTCGATCCGATCAGACCCTGCCCAAGCGCTGCAAGGATAACGGGTTCATAGCTTGACTGATCACCTGAATGAGGCATCCCGATCATGACAGCCTTCCCACCGGGTCCAAGATAGCGGGGTGCCTGATCGTAGGCTGGGATGGCGCCCACCGTGATCAGCACGGCGTCGGCCCCACGCCCGCCCAAGGCTTTGTAGGCGTCCTTCCATGGTGACTTCGACGTCGCTAAGACACCATGCGTCGCACCGAACTCTGCAGCGATGTCCAACTTATCTTCGGTCATGTCGACGGCCACAATGCGCCGCGCTCCGGCGATACGCGCGCCTTGAATGGCGTTTAGCCCCACGCCGCCAGCACCGATCACGACCACGTCCTGCCCTGGACGCAAACCGGCGGCGTTCACCGCGGCACCCACGCCGGTGATCACACCGCAGGACAATAGGCTAGCTACATCCTTGGGCATGTCTGACGGGATTTTCACGATCTGACGGTGGCTGACCACAACTTTTTCGGCAAAGGCACCGCAGGCCATGGCCTGTTCCAGCGGTCCACCGTCGGCTGTGCGCAGCGGCCCTTTAACGGTGTCATATGGCGTTTCGCAAATCGTTGGGTTGCCGCCTGCACAAGACGGGCAGGATCCGCAGGCGCGGATGAGGGTGACGACAACCGGGTCGCCGATGGCAAAGCCCCCAGCTGCCGGACCAACCGCAGTAATGACGCCCGCGGCCTCGTGCCCATAAACGGCAGGCAGGAACCCACCCCAGGCACCGCTTGCGTAGGATATATCCGAGTGGCAGATCGCGACCGCGTCCAGAGTGACTTCGACCTCGCCCGTTTGAGGTGGCGCGATTTGGATGTCCTCGATGACCAAGGGGTCACCGAAGGCCCGGCAGACGGCGGCTTTGATTGTTTGCATCTCTTCCCTCATTTCCTTTGGGTCACGGTGGCGCGCCCGATTGCAGGCTGCAAGGTGGAATCCGTCACAGCGGTGTCGCTGTTACACTTTTTTGGGTTTTGCTTTCAGAAAGGCTGCAAAGCCGACGACCATCAAGACCATGGCCAGCAAGAAAGGGGCACCCGGCAGATAAAGTCCCGTATCTGGTCTGGCAAACTGCGCAAAGACGCTGGTCATCAGCAAGGGGGAAATCACCATCGATAGGGCATGCAGTGAGGTAAGGACGCCCTGCAACTCGCCTTGCTGGCTGTCCGGCGTAGCCTTGGACATCATCGCTTGCAAGGCGGGGGTCACAACCGCACCCAACGCGGTGAGAGGGATCATCAGCAATGCGATCAGACCACTTGTCAGAAACGCCAGAATAGCGAAGCTGATAATCTCGATGACCATGCCGTAGATGATCGTTCCTCTTTCGCCCAGATACCGGGTAGCTGGCCGGATCAACCCGCCTTGAACAGCGGCCATGCCAATTCCATAAACACCAAGGGACAAGCCGATCATCTGGGGGGACCACCCAAACCGTTCGGTGGTGAAATAAGCCCAGATGGCAGGGTATACGTAAATTGAGATCGAGTAGAGGAAATAGACCCACAGCATCGGGCGAATGCCGGGCAATCCCGCAATGGCGCGGAGGGAATTAATCGGGTTTGCGCGGCGCAGATTGAAAGCTCTGCGCGTTTTGTCGGTCACGGTTTCGGGCATTACGAAAAGACCAATTGCAAAGGTCACCAATGATAATGCAGCGGCTGCCCAGAAGGGGGCACGGGTCCCGTATTCGCTCAGCAGGCCGCCGATCACGGGGCCCAAAACGAACCCGACGCCGAAAGCTGCGCCGAGCAGACCGAAATTGGCCGCCTTTTCTGCGGGTTTGGAAACATCTGCCATAAAGGCTGCTGCGGTGGCGTGGGTGGCCGCTGTGACTCCGCCGACAATCCGCCCAACCAATAGCAGCCAAATACTGCCCGCCAATGCCATGACCACATAGTCCAATGACATAACGAATAGTGACACCAGCAGAACTGCCCTGCGCCCATAGGCGTCTGAAAGATTGCCGAGGATGGGGCCGAAGACGAATTGCATTGCCGCAAATGCAGTGCTGAGAACACCTCCCCAAACTGCTGCACTGGCCAGCGTACCGCCCTGAACTTCGACGATGAGTTCGGGCATGATCGGCAGAACCAGCCCAATGCCCATTGCGTCGATCATGACTGTGAGCAGGACAAAGAAAAAGGGAAGACGCATGGAAACCGCTGAGTGAATACTCCGGCACTCTAGCCACAGAGTTTATCGCTGAAAAGTGGCTTACGCCCCGCTCTCGTGGGGCAAGTCACTTGCGATACTGTCCAATATTTCAGCCAGCAGACCCGGATGGGAAAAGAACGGAGAGTGAGAGCTGTCGATGCTATGCCGCATGGCTTCGGGAACACCGAAACTCATCTGCTTTTGATACTCGGGCGGGATCGTGCGGTCGTCGGTGGCTTGGATATAAGCCTTGGATACGCGCGCGAATGCATCGCTGAGCGGCAGGGGCGTATCTTGCGGCGCAATGGCCTGAGGACATAGCCGCGAAAGCGCATAGGGTACGGTTTCAGCCGGGCAGTCGTGATAAAACAGATCCTGAACCCGCTCGGGCTTGACCGTGTAGGATAGACCATCTGCCGATTTATCCACCGCATCTCCGATGGTCTGACGAGGGGACTGTCGGCGCATCTCTATCATCGACATCCCGTCTTTGGGAAGGTAGGCGCACAAATACACCAAGGCGCGCATCCTTGTCGGCTGGGCCTCGGCCGCGGCGCTGATCGGGTAGCCGCCCCATGAATGCCCGACGACAATCGTCTGCGGCGAACACGCCTTGAGTACCGCGTCGCGGCATCCCTGCAATGTGACCTCGGAAACCGGTGTCGGATCAGCACCGTGGCTAGGCATGTCGATTGCGCGTGCCGTATGCCCCAAGGCGGCAAGTTCGGGGATCAGATCGCGCCAGCACCACGCACCGTGGCATGACCCATGGACCAAAAGGAAATCTGCCAATGCTGTTCTCCTTCAGATATGCCCGATATCCGCCAGGAAACGGCTTAGAATCGCTGCGTATTCCTGGGGTTGCTCGACACAGGGCAGATGCCCGGCTCGGCGCATCAGTTCAAAACGAGAGCCGGGGACAAGATCAATGGTTTCTCGTACCAGATCAGGCGGAGTTGAGCCATCCTCACTGCCGGCAATGCCCAGTGTAGGCAATCTTAAGCCGCTGGTTGGCGTATAGAAATCCGTGCCTGAAATCGCCGCGCAACATCCCAAGTATCCGTCCTCGGGTTGTCGCGCCATCATGTTGCGCCACAACAGGTGATCTGGCGTCGCCAGAAAGGCTTTTGAGAACCAGCGTTCCATTGTGGCGTCTGCCAGCGCTTCGATCCCACCTTCACGAATGGCGTCCATACGCTGGTTCCACATCGCTGGGGTGCCGATTTTGGCCGCGGTATTCGACAGGACCAACCCCCGGATCAAGTCCAACCGTTTGACGGCCAAGCCTTGTGCAATCAGCCCGCCAATCGAAAGGCCCACGAACACACAGTCCCGGATTTCGAGGTGATCCAGCAGGGATTCTGCATCCCGAACCAGCGCCCCCATAGAATACGGAGCGGGCGGTGCAGAAGACAGCCCGTGCCCCCGTTTGTCATACCGGATCAGACGAAGCCCGGCCGGCAGATGAGGCAATACGGCGTCCCAAAGCCGCATATCCGTGCCCAGCGAATTGGCGAACACGACCGGTGCCCCGCTTGGATCGCCATCCTCACGGTAATGGAGCTTTATGTCCCCGAAATCTGCAATTTGCATGACATAATCCCCGTTCGTCATACGTTAAGCCAGCACCCTGCCTTATCGGTCCTGTGTTGTCAGGTCAGGAATTCCAGCGCTTTTCCAAAGACTTCCGGGTCAGCGTTGCCGCCAGATGCCACTACGATAACAGTGTCGCCTTCAATTTCGGTACCACGGTACAAAGCGGCAGCCAACGACACAGCGCCGCCTGGCTCCAACACTATTTTCAATCGCAAAAATGCTTGGGCCATGGCGCGAAGGGCTTCCTCTTCCGTGACCGAAAGGCCCGGACCGCACAAACGGTTCAGGATGGGAAAGGTGAGGTCGCCGGGCTGCGGTGTAAGGATCGCATCGCAAAGATTGCCGGATGTCGCCTTGTTCGTCTGAATATGCCCGGTCGCCAATGAGCGTTTCACATCGTCAAATCCTTCGGGCTCACACGGGCGGGGGCGAAGCCCCGGAGCGTGACCCTCCAATGCCAGCGCGATTCCAGACGTCAGCCCGCCTCCGCCGCAGCAGACAAGAACGTCGGCTTGGGTGACACCAAGGGCAGTGGCTTGCCGGGCGATCTCCAATCCCGTCGTGCCCTGACCCGCTATAACCTGTGGTTCGTCATAGGGGCGGATCAGCGTCAAGCCACGCTCGGCTGCAAGGGCTTCGCCGATCTCTTCACGGCTTTCATTGGCACGATCGTACAACACCACTTCTCCGCCCAAAGCGCGGGTGTTGTTGATTTTCAACTGCGGCGCGTCCGAGGGCATGATGATGACGGAGGATATGCCGTGTTGTGCGGCGGCATACGCTACCCCCTGTGCGTGGTTGCCCGACGAATAGGCGATCACACCGCTCTGGCGCTCGGCTTCACCCAATGCGGAGATGGCCGACCAAGCCCCTCGAACCTTGAAACTGCCCGTGTGCTGCAGGCATTCGGGTTTAACCAGAACCCGACGGTCGGCAAGTTCATCAATGAACGGAGAGGACAGCAGCGGCGTTTCCCGTACATGTCCTTTCAGCCGTTCAGCGGCGGCTTCGATCATTTGCAATGTGCTCATAGGGCGTCCAGTGTTTTTCGGATCAGTTCCAGCGATTCAGGTTCATCCAGAAAAGGCGCATGGCCCCGATCTGGAACCGAGACAGAGACCAGCCCCGGATGTCGATCATGCATCTCGGCCAGGGTCTGCTCGCTTAGCACGTCCGAGTTTTCGCCGCGAATAACACCGGTCGGGATGTTTCGCAGAGCTTCAAAGAACAGCCACATGTCCGGTATCGCGCCTGCCGCTGCCTGATCCAGAAGAGCGGTGCGCAGGCTTGGGTCGTAGCGCAGTTTCAAACCTTGCGGGGTTTCCTCGTTCTGGAACTCAGCCATTTGTCGCCACCTTTGCAGTGGGACACCGGGGAAATGCGCCTGCATCATGTGCTGCAGGGCACGCGCCGCGTCGTCATAGGTCTTTGATACGGGTTGTTTGCCGACATAGTCCATGATCTTGGCGATACCCGACGTATCGATGACAGGGCCAATATCGTTAAGCACAACTGCGGCCAGACGCTCCGGGTGGCTGGCAGCCAGTGCCATGGCGATCAGACCCCCGCGTGACGTTCCGATCACTGATACCCGCTCAAGGCCAAGGTGATCCAGCAATTCAATGGCGTCATGCGCTTCGCGCAAAACGTTGTAGTTGCTATGGTCGGGGTCATAGTCCGATTGTCCACGCCCCCGGTAATCCATTGCGATCATTCGATGATCGGTCATCTGTGGCGCCAGAAACGAAAAATCCTGCGTGTTACGGGTCAGCCCTGCAAGACAGAAAACAGGTATGCCGGACCCGGTGTCCTCGAAATATAGTTTCTTGCCGTCAGTGGTCGTGAAAAAGGGCATTACAGTCCTGCGATTTGGGGAATGGTCGTCAGGTCGGACAGTACATGCGCAGGCTTCCATGGCAAGCGATCCATCGGCTCCTGTGCCCGGTTGACCCAAGTGGTCACAAAGCCGTACCCGCTGGCCCCCGCGGCGTCCCACCCGTTTGAACTGACAAACAGAACCTCGTCCCGCGCGCATCCGAAACGTTGTTGAACCAGATCATAGACTTTGGAATGCGGTTTGAAGACGCCGACACTTTCGACCGAAAGAACATCGTCCAGTACATCGCCGATGCCAGCCGATTGGACCGCTCCGTCAAGCATCGGAGGGGAGCCGTTCGACAGTATTGCAGTCTGAAGGCCGCCGGCTTTCAGAGCGGCTAGCATGGCGGGAACCTCGGGGTAAGCCTGCAATTCCCAATACAGGTCCAGCAAGCGCTGTCGCAAGGTCGCGTTGCCGTCCAGACCAGTGGCCTCCAGCGCCCAATCCAACCCATCTTGGGTCACGTCCCAGAAATCAGCATGAGCGTCGGCAACGGCGCGCAGCCATGTGTATTGCAACTGTTTCAGGCGCCAGTAATTCGCCAGATCGGGCCACTTTTCCTGCAGTGATTCAAAGCCCGGTTCTGCCGCGGCCTGTCGTGCCGCAGCCGCTACATCAAAAAGCGTGCCATAGGCGTCGAAAACGCATGTTGTGATCGGCATCGTGTCCCCTCCATCCATCCGGCGCAGGTTTGCACAACAGGTGGTCGCTTGAAAGGGGGAAGGGTTTACAATGACGTGTCAGCCCCTAGGGTTGGCCGTTCAACTCTTTAACGGCCGGAGGCCAGAATGACCGCAATCAAACAGGGCGACACTGTTCGCATTCACTACACCGGTACGCTGTTGGACGGAAACGTCTTTGACAGTTCGGACGGGCGCGACCCGTTGGAGTTCGTGGTGGGCTCGGGCCAGATCATCCCGGGTCTGGACAGTGCGATGCCGGGTCTGACGGTTGGCGAAAAGAAGCGAGTCGAGATTGCCTGTGTTGATGCCTATGGACCGATTAATCCAGAAATGCGGCAAAGCATCCCCCGCGAAGGTATCCCGGATGACATCCCCCTGACACCAGGATCACAACTGCAGATGCAGACGCCTGAAGGTCAGGTGCTGCCAGTCACCGTGGTCGAGGCTGACGACGCAACAGTGACGCTGGATGCAAATCATCCATTGGCAGGTCAGGATCTGATTTTCGACGTCGAGGTTATTTCGGTCAACTGACCTATCGTAGTAGGGAGGATCAGCCTGTAATCAGGCTGGTCCAGGATTCGAACTCAGCACGAACCTGCGGCTGCGTGAAAAACACAAACAACATTAACAATGTTGTCAGGCCCAGCAATGCAATCCGCCCGCGTACCCCTAGAAAACCCGATTTACGACGGGACCTAGAGGAGCGCGCGTTGCTTGCAACAATATGATCAGCTTTGCTCATGCCGCCTGTTTTGCCGGTGAAAGATGGTCAAATCTTGGCACCGGCAGGGAAAACTCGGGTCACATAAAGTCTGGCTGCGGCATGCCCAGTACGTGGAACCCGCCATCTACCTTGATAATCTCGCCCGAGGTGCAGGCTCCGGCTTCTGATGCCAAGTACACAGCAGTGCCGCCCACGGCCTCCAGCGTCGCGTTCGAGCGCATGGGCGCATTCTGGTCGCAGAACTTGTAGGTCTTGCGTGCGCCACCGATGGCCGCACCGGCCAGTGTTTTCATCGGACCGGGCGAGATGGCGTTCACGCGAATGCCTTCGGGGCCTAGATCATTGGCCAAATAGCGCGTAGCCGATTCCAGCGCCGCCTTGGCGACACCCATCACGTTGTAGTTCGGAACCACGCGGTTCGAGCCCTGATAGGTCAGCGTCAGCAAAGTGCCACCATTGTCCTTCATCATGGGATAGGCGCGGCGGGCGACCTCGATAAAGGAGTAGGCCGATACATCCATCGAATGTTTAAAGTTCGCCCGCGTTGTGTTCAGGAACCGGCCGGTCAGTTCCGACTTGTCCGAATAGGCGATTGCGTGGACCACGAAATCAATCGTCGGCCAACGCTGGGCTAGTTCGTTAAAGGCGCGATCCAGCGATTCGTCGTCGGTCACATCCGCGTCGACCATGAAGTCGCTGCCGAGGCTTTGCGCCAAGGGCTCCAGCCGCTTTCCGAATGCTTCGCCCTGATAGGTGAAGGCCAGTTCGGCGCCCGCTTCGTGCATGGCCTTGGCGATGCCCCACGCGATCGAGCGGTCATTGGCCACGCCCATGATAAGGCCGCGTTTGCCTTTAAGAAGATCCGACATCACATTCACCCGTTATACTTTGAAAGAACCATGGATCCGTTGGTGCCGCCAAAGCCGAAGCTGTTGGTCATCACCGAGTCGAGTCCCGCATTTTCAACGACTTGCGTTGCAATTTCACCGGGCTGGATGCCTTCGGCGAGCGTTTCGACATTGATCGACGGTGTAATGAAATCATTGTCCAGCATCAGCAGGCAGAAGATCGCCTCCAATGCGCCCGCAGCGCCTTGCGCGTGGCCGGTCATCGACTTGGTCGAGGAAATCGGCGGCACGTTGCCTTCACCAAAGATGCGGCGCACGGCTTCAACCTCGCCCACATCGCCGACCGGGGTCGAGGTCCCGTGGGCGTTGATGTATCCAACCTTGCGGCCTTCGGGCAGCGTCGACAGGGCCAGACGCATCGCGCGTTCGCCGCCTTCACCCGAAGGGGCCACCATGTCATGCCCGTCCGAGGTGGCTGCGTAGCCGGTCACTTCGGCATAGATCTTGGCACCGCGCGCCAATGCGTGATCAAGGTCTTCCAGCACGACGATGCCGCCGCCGCCGGAAATCACGAACCCGTCGCGATTCTGATCAAAGGCGCGCGAGGCTTTGTCCGGCGTGTCATTGTATTTCGAAGACATCGCGCCCATCGCGTCAAACAGGCAGGACAGCGTCCAGTCCAGCTCTTCGCCGCCGCCTGCAAACATCACGTCCTGCTTGCCCAGCATGATCTGTTCCGCCGCGTTGCCGATGCAATGCAGTGAGGTCGAGCAAGCCGAGGTGATCGAGTAGTTAATGCCCTTGATCTTGAACGCGGTCGCAAGGTTGGCCGAAATCGTTGAGCACATGCATTTCGGCACCGCAAACGGCCCGATCCGCTTGGTCGCGCCATTCTTCAGTACGGTTTGGTGCGCAGTCAGCATCGCACTGGTCGAGGGGCCACCCGAGCCGGCCACCAGACCTGTGCGCGGGTTCACCACCTGATCTTCGGTCAGACCGGAATCTGCGATCGCCTGGCTCATCGCGATATGGGCATAAGCCGCGCCGGGACCCATGAAACGCAAGGTGCGCTTGTCCACATACTCGGTCACGTCGATCTTCAGCGACCCTGCAATCTGGCTGCGGAAACCGTGTTCGACCATCTGGTCGTTGGCCTCAATGCCGGATTTGCCAGCTTTAAGTGAGGCCAGAACCTCTTGGGCATTGTTCCCGATGGAGGAGACAATCCCCAAACCGGTGACAACTACTCGACGCATATGCGTGCTCCTTATTTCGGGCCGATCAGGCTCAGGCTTCGGACAGGACGACTTTCATGTCCTTGACGTCGTAAATCATTTCACCGTCCGCTTCGACGATACCATCCGCCACACCCATGGTCAGGCGGCGCGTCTGGATCGCTTTTTTGAAATCAATTTTGTAAGTCAGCATCTTGCGGTCGGGGCGGACCATGCCGGTCAGCTTGACCTCGCCCACGCCAACAGCCATGCCACGCCCCTGCCAGCCGCGCCAGCCCAAGTTAAAGCCGGTCAGCTGCCACAGGCCATCAAGCCCCAGACAACCGGGCATAATCGGGTTGCCGGGGAAGTGGCAGTCAAAGAACCACAGGTCCGGAGTAATGTCGAATTCCGCCAAAACATGACCTTTGCCATGGGCTCCACCATCGGCTGAGATATCGGTAATCCGGTCCATCATCAGCATCGGCGGGGCGGGCAACTGCGCGTTACCGGGGCCGAATAATTCGCCACGGGCGCATTTCAGCAGATCATCCTTGTCAAAGCTGCTCGGGAATTGGGCCATTCTTGCCGCCTCTCCTGCCAGGGGTCCGTTTATCTAATCTGGCCTCGTCTAGCACCCGTATGCAAGGTCCTGCAAGAGCGGTGACATACATCATGACCAGTTCCGTCTGTTCTTGCGAATGAATTTCATTTGAAATTCCTAGGCCTCAGCACTTATATATACACAAGCAACAAATCGGTATCGGATTCATGACACCAGAAAGCCAGAGCATAGCCACTAATTGGTTGGTTCACGCCGGATTGCGCCCGACGCGTCAGCGTGTGGCCCTGGCCGAGCTTTTGGTCGGGGACGGAAAGCACCGTCATGTGACGGCGGAAAGTCTGTTTGAATCAGCTAAAAAGAACGGCGATGCCGTGTCTTTAGCGACTGTATACAACACTCTGCGGGCATTCTGCGACGCGGGCGTTCTGCAGGAAATCACCGTCGACGGGTCGAAAAGCTATTTCGACACCAACACGCATGATCACCCGCATTTTTTCTGGGAGGATGAAGGGCGCCTGAGCGATGCACCATCCGAACAGCTTGTGATCCAGCGCCTGCCCGAAGCACCCGAAGGGGTCGAGATCGCTTCGGTCGATGTCGTGATCCGGTTGCGAAAGAAGTAACCTTACGTCGTTAATTCCGACAGGATATCTTGCGCTCTGTCCAAGAGGGTGTCCATTGGACCTGTTCCATGCCGTGCGAGCACGACGGGCTCGGCTGCGAAATCATCGGTGACAGGTCGACTAACCAGTGGCATCCCATCGTAGCTAACTGCAGCGGGGATATTCGCATAGGTCATAGCGACTCCTTCATTGTTTGCGGCCAGGCTGCGTTGGATTTCAAGTGATGCAGCGCGGTGTGCGACATTGGGTGTCTGCCCAGCTTTGCGAAACAAAGTCAGAAAATGTTGGGCAGAAAGTCCTTCGTCCGACAGGATCAAGGGATACGCCGCGATTTCCTTCAACGAGAGATGCCTGTGCTTTGCAAGCGGATGATCCGGAGACATCACCGCGTTCGGGCATGTGATGCAGAGCGACTTGGTCGTGAACCCGGCATCCAGCGTCAGCCCATAGGTAATCGCAAAGTCGATGTCACCCTGAACTAAGCCTGAGATTAAACCTTGGAAATTATCTACCCGGTAAGTCACATGGACATCTGGAAGGCCCTCTCGCAACAGGCGCAAGGCGCGGGCGAGCAGGAAGGGGGCAAGATCGTCGAAACATCCCAATCGCAAACGAGCCGCTGCTGGCCCCGTGGAGGTTGCGTTTTCCAGTTTCGCGGCGCGCGACAGCAATGCCTCGGCCTGTTCGATGAATGAGCGCCCTTGCGGGGTCAGGGTCATCGCAGCACCGCGCTTTCGTGTGAATAGCGGGTACCCCAGCTGGTCTTCGACCCGTGTTAGCGCGTTGGACAAAGCCGGTTGCGAAACATTCAGATGTTGGGCTGCTGCGGACAGGCCGCCGTATCGTCCAATGGCGCAGACATATTCGTATTGTCTAAGTGAAAGGTATAACATGACTTTATATTTAGCTTCAAAAGATATGACTTGAACAGAGATCAATGCCATGCACAGATCACAACGCAATCGGCACGGAGACTGACATGACCCATCCCCTTGTGACGCAAGACATGATCGACACCTATCAGCGCGACGGTGTTGTTCTGATCCGGAGACTGTTTGCCGATTATGTGGACACCTTGCGCGATGGGGTTGCGGCGAACATGGCTGAGCCTGGCCCATACGCTTCGGACAATAAGAAACAGGGCGAGACCGGACTGTTTTTTGACGATTATTGCAATTGGACGAGGGTCGACCAGTTTCAAGATGTGATCCACAACTCTCCGGCAGCTGAGGTTGCCGCCGATCTGATGCAGTCACAAACTATTCAGATGTTTCACGACCACGTTCTGGTGAAGGAACCGGGCACCTCAATGGCAACGCCGTGGCATCAGGATGGGCCGTATTATTTTGTTGAAGGTCAGCAGACGATCAGTTTCTGGTCGCCGCTTGATCCGGTGACAAAAGCGACCTTGCGCTGCGTGGCCGGATCGCACCAGTGGGAGAAAGAGGTTCTACCGACTCGCTGGGTGTCCGAAGAAGGATTCTTTCCCGATGAAGGTCAGTACATTCCTGTCCCTGACCCGGATGCTGAAGGGATGCGCGTGGTCGAGTTCGAGATGCAGCCAGGTGACGCGGTAGCGTTCAACTATCGCACGCTGCACGGCGCGCGCGGGAATCACTCTGACAGCCGCCGTCGTGCGTTTTCACTGCGTCTGGTGGGCGACGACGCGCGCTATGTAGAGCGACCCGGTCGAACCTCTCCCCCGTTTCCGGGCCATGACATGGTGCCCGGGCAGCGTCTGCGTGAGGATTGGTTTCCGATGGTGTGGCCACGATAGGGGGCTCTGCCCCCGGCGCGGCGGGGCCGCACCTCTCCAGGGATATTTTTGGCCAGATGAAGGTTGGATCAGAACCACTGACCGGGTTCGATCAGGCCCAAATCCAGCAATTGGGTCGAATTCCATTCGAACGCGACCGAGTTCCGCCACTTGAAGCTTGGGATGTCGAAGGTCGACCCGGCGTTTGATTTCAGTGCTTTAGCCGCACGGAATGAGCAGATCGCTGCGGTCAGGTTGTGGTGCCAAGGGCAAGAGTACGTGTTATATTCTGGTTCGTTAAAGGTGTGATCGGGCAACAGGCGCAGATTTTTGCGGGGCTTGAACATGCCAATCCTGTCGATGCGGCGGCGTTCATAGGGGATGTGGTCTTCGAACCTCCAGCGCAAACCACCGGACATGTCCAGCTGGCGCTCTAGCGGCTGACCGTCAGGAGTGTGGCGAGTGTGGGCATAGTATCCAATGCGGTCCAGCATAGCACGATCCGGAGCCACTCCGTTGGGGAAAGCCGTAAGGTTATCGGCATACAGATCGACCACATGGGTCAACATCGCATCGCGGCGTTCTTCGGTGTGAAAGGCTAGCATCTCGCCGATGGTGCGGGTCTCGCAGAAGGGGAAGAACAAGTATTCGGCGTTGTAGCAGTAATACATCCAAGTGGATGGAGCGGCTTCAATCACCTTGTTAATCGTGTCGAAAACGACGGTCCGCGGTGCGCAGGTCAACGCAACCCGGTGAATACGTTTTGTCAATTCCTCTGGCAGTGTGAATTCTGCGGGCATGAAGGCGATCAGATTGGTAAACCCAAGTTTCAGGTGATGGCGTATTGTACTTTCGAGTTCGACATCGTCCTCGGCAAAGATCAGGGCAATCGGCCCCTTTTTCAGCGCATCCGGGCCGGATTGCAGGAAAGAGTTTACAGAGTCGTACTGCATGGCCTGTTCGCGCTCGTCTTGCTGGTGTTTTGGGTCAAAATCGGGTAATCGCGCGGGCATTGCAAGCGGCGTTCGTAAGGTATAGATGACGCCGATCCCGCGAACGCAAAAGGCCCTACCCATGTCGGAACCTAAAAAGCTGTACATCAAGACCTATGGTTGCCAGATGAACGTCTATGACAGCGAACGTATGGCCGAAACGCTCGGCGGTCAGGGATATGTAGAGACAAAAAGACCCGATGACGCTGATATGATCTTGTTGAACACCTGCCACATTCGTGAAAAGGCGGCTGAAAAGGTCTATTCCGAGTTGGGTCGCTTCAAAGGTCTGAAGGCGGAAAAGCCTGATCTTAAGATCGGGGTGGCGGGCTGTGTTGCGCAGGCCGAGGGCGAAGAGATCATGCGCCGTCAGCCTTTAGTCGATCTGGTGGTGGGGCCGCAAAGCTATCACCGTCTGCCCGAGATGGAAGCCAAGACCCGCGAGGGTGCCAAGGCGCTGGACACCGATTTCCCGGAAGAAGACAAGTTCGAAAAGCTCAAGAACCGACCCAAAGCCAAGCGCGGTCCCACGGCGTTTTTGACCGTTCAGGAAGGTTGCGACAAATTCTGTGCCTTCTGTGTTGTGCCCTATACCCGCGGAGCCGAAGTCAGCCGCCCGGCGGATCGCATCATCCGCGAGGCGCAGGATCTGGTCGAACGCGGCGTGCGCGAAATCACTTTGCTGGGTCAGAACGTCAACGCCTATCACGGGGCTGGCCCGAACGGTGACATGACGCTGGCCGGGCTGATCTGGGAGTTGAACAAGGTTGACGGGCTGGAACGTATCCGATTCACCACGTCGCACCCCAACGACATGGCCGATGACTTGATCGAAGCGCACGGAACCTGCGACAAGCTGATGCCTTATTTGCACCTGCCGGTTCAGTCGGGCTCGGACCGGATTCTGAAACGGATGAATCGCAGCCACACGGCTGACAGCTATCTGCGCCTGATCGAACGCATCCGTGAAGCACGGCCCGATATCATGATGTCGGGCGACTTCATCGTGGGCTTCCCCGAGGAGACAGAAGAGGACTTTCAGGCCACGTTGGATCTGGTGGAGCAGGTCAGATACGGGTACGCGTATTCGTTCAAGTATTCGACGCGACCGGGAACGCCGGCGGCCGAGCGGTCTCAGGTTGATCCTGAGGCGGCGGATGACCGCCTACAACGTTTGCAAGCTGTGATCACCCGCCATCAGCGCGAAATTCAGGATGCCATGGTAGGCCGGAATGTCCGTGTTCTGTTCGAAAAGCCGGGGCGCCTGCCTGGCCAAATGGTCGGAAAATCCGAGTATCTTCATTCGGTTCACGTCTCGGGCGCCAATGTCGAGGTGGGTGAGTTGCGCGACGTGCGCATCACCGCGTCGGGGGCAAATTCGCTTGCGGGCGAGCTGCTCTGAACCTAGCTGAAACTGTGGTGAAAACACCAACGCCTGATTCTGAACCGAAAATTAACACTTGATTTATGACTTCGATCTATGCTCGGAGAAATGCTAGATTTTTTAGGGGTCTAGGGTTCCATACGTATCAGGAGTTCTAGTCCTCTAGGCAGATCAGTGTGTCGATATGTCGGAGAGTGCGAGTGTTTGAATTGACCGTTCTGAAAAGCTCTGGTTTGCGTCTGTTCTGGGGGCTGCTTACCTCCATTGTCTTCGGGTCCTGCGCTTTGGCCGGGAATTCAGAACCTGGTCTCACTGATCCGCCAGTTGTCAACCCCACGCGTTCTAACGGCGACATAAGTGCGTTTTACCTGGGCGTTACCGGTGGGTATTCTATCGGAGGAACAGATGAGTTTGGGTTGGCAACGCCCGGGGCCACATTTCCCGTTGGAGACTTGGATCTGAAGGGGTCATTCGGCGGTGTTCGCGCCGGTTGGCGCGGAGTGCTGCCTGCGCGAAGTGGGCGCGATTACATATATGGGCTAGAAATTGGGTACGAGTTCGGCTCGATAGATGATGAAGTCACCACCTCGGTCAATGGCGTGTCTGTTACCGGCGGCTCCGAGGTGTCTGATATACTTTCGGTACGGTTTCGCAGTGGCCTAACGAACAAAAGCGGCAGTATTTTGTATTTTGTGTCTGCTGGTTATGTTCGCGGAGATGTCGAAACGACGAACAGCCTTACGTTTGGTTCGACAGCCCAATCCTTCCAGGAATCCGACAGCAGGAATGGTTTTTCTGTCAGTATCGGAGCTGAGCACAGCCTGAACGACGATTGGTCGATCACTGGTGAATACGAATATGTTCAGTTTGAGGGCAAGGATGTCGAGTTCGGCAACGGGTTTTCGACCCGTTCAACGCCTGAATATCGCAGTCTTCGGTTTGGCTTGAACTACACCTTCTGACCTCCTTAAGTCTGGTGGCCTTTGGGCCTGAAGTTGGTTCGAGATACTCGAGTGCAATCGGCGGTTTTGTCATTCGTTTGCGAAAATTTGAATCTGTGGCTTGCGCCCACCGGCAATTGTTGTCACGCTCGGGGAGAAACGCCAAGACAGGAGAACGGATTGGCCATCGGTGCCCTTACCCCACCGCAAGATGAAATGCCCCAGCGTGAGGCGTTTGTTGAATTTCCCGACAACCGGTTGTTGATTGATTTGTGCGGCGAATATGACCGTAATCTGACCGACATCGAACAAAAACTCTCGGTGCAGATTGTGCGCCGTGGCAACCAGCTTGTGGTCATGGGCGACGAAGACGCCCAGAAACAAGCGATCGAAGTGTTGCAGGCGCTTTATACAAGGCTGGAAACCGGCAAGGATGTCGAAGCCGCCGACGTGGATCGCGAATTGCGCATGGGCGGGTCCGAGAAGGGAACGGGAAGTCGCGAAGGTGATCAGCTCGAGATGTTCAAGGGCGGAACGGTCGAGATCAAAACCAGAAAAAAATTGGTCGAACCGCGCACAGATGCCCAAAAGGCCTATGTCCAGTCGCTGTTCAACAATGAACTGGCCTTTGGCATCGGGCCAGCGGGTACGGGCAAAACCTATCTGGCTGTCGCTGTTGGTGTGTCGATGTTTATCGGCGGACATGTGGACCGTATCATCCTAAGCCGCCCTGCGGTCGAAGCCGGTGAAAAACTGGGTTATCTGCCGGGTGACATGAAGGACAAGGTCGATCCTTATATGCAACCGCTGTACGATGCGTTGAACGATTTCCTTCCGGGTAAACAGTTGGCCAAGCTGATCGAGGAAAAGCGAATCGAAATTGCGCCCCTGGCCTTTATGCGCGGTCGAACTTTGGCAAATGCGTTTGTTGTCTTGGACGAGGCACAGAATGCCACGACTATGCAGATGAAGATGTTCCTGACGCGCTTGGGCGAGGGTAGCCGAATGGTGATCACCGGTGACCGCTCGCAGGTGGATTTGCCGCGCGGGGTTCAGTCAGGTCTGGCCGATGCGGAACGGTTGCTTAAGACGATCCCGAATATCAGCTTCAACTATTTCACTTCAAAAGACGTCGTGCGCCATCCGCTTGTCGCCGCGATCATCGAGGCGTATGAGGCCGACGCGGGCCGTGAAACCTGAGAGGTTTCAGGCTACGATGCCGGGGGCTTTGGACGACAGACATGAACCTTGAACTGACGGTGGAAGACACCCGCTGGCAGGGGCTGGAGCCCTTGGCACGCCGCGCCATTCAGGCGGTTATGGACCATTTCCACCTTCAAGAAGATTGTGAAATCAGTCTGTTGGCCTGCGACGATGTCCGTATCGCGGATCTGAACGCTGAATTCCGGGAAAAACCCTCTGCGACTAATGTACTGAGTTGGCCTGCCGAAGATTTGGCCGCGGACATTGCAGGTCAGCCGCCGCTATCTCCGACCCCGGATTTTACCGGAGAGACGGCTTTGGGCGATATCGCGATCTCATTTGACACCTGTGCGCGTGAAGCGGCTGAGGCAGGAAAAGCCATGGATGATCATGTCACACATCTGATCATTCATGGAATGTTGCATTTGTTGGGATATGATCACATCCGTGACCCGGACGCCACTTTGATGGAGGGGGTCGAAGTCGAGATACTTGGCAAATTGGGTATTGATGACCCATATACTGTTTAATACGGGCCATTTTGGCCGATCATTTGGAATGGGATAATGGGCGATACAGACGGCAGTTCTATGGCAGCGCAAAGCGCGCAACCAAAGGAAGGCACAGAAAACACCAAAGAGAAAGCTGGGTTTTTCTCTCGAATAGTGGATGCATTCTCGTCGCAAGATGATGAGCAGGTTTCGGGCGCCAATGGGCATGAAACCGACAAAACGCAACCACGTGGCATGATCAATCTGCGCAGAATGCGAGTCGAGGATGTTGCGATCCCGACAGCAGAAATAGTGTCGGTCCCATCAACCATAACCAAGGACGAACTTGCGCAGGTGTTTCGCGAAAGCGGCCTGTCACGTATCCCGGTCTATGACGGCACTCTGGATACGCCTTTAGGGTTTGTGCATCTCAAGGATTTCGCGCTGACCCATGGGTTTAACGGAACCTCATCCACATTCGACCTAGTCTCGATGCTACGCACTTTGCTGTTCGTGCCACCCTCGATGCCAATCGGCGTTCTGATGACAAAAATGCAGACCGAGCGCAGACACATGGCGTTGGTGATCGACGAATATGGGGGCGTCGACGGTTTGGTAACGATCGAGGATTTGATCGAACAGGTTGTAGGCGAAATTGCGGATGAGCATGACGCCGATGAAAGCCAGCTTTGGCTGCAGGAAAAGCCGGGTTGCTATATCGTTCAGGCCCGCGTACCGCTCGAGGATTTCGAGGCCGAGATCGGACGTTCCTTGACCAGCCATGAGGACGTCGACGAAGAGGAAATCGATACCCTGGGCGGGCTTGTCTTCATGCTCTCGGGGCGCGTTCCTGCCCGTGGCGAAGTTGTCTTGCATCCCGAGGGGCCCGAGTTCGAAGTCATAGATGCCGATCCGCGCCGGATTAAAAGACTGCGGGTCATGTTGCCGGATCTCGTTGTATGAACCCTGCCGCGAGGTGGCCATTCTGGGTGACTTTTGGTTTGGCAGCGTTTCTGGGCGCCGTTGCGGCGTTTGGGCTAGCGCCATTCGGTTATTGGTTTGCAACTGTGGCCGCGCTGCTTGGTCTTGGGCCGTTGTTCGTTACTGCGCCTTCTCGGTCACGCGCGGCCTGGATCGGCTGGGCATTTGCCACCGGGTATTTTGCGCATTCTCTCAGCTGGATTGTCGAGCCCTTTCTGGTCGATGCCGAGCGTCACGCCTGGATGGCGCCATTTGCGCTGATTTTTATGGCCGGAGGGCTCGCGCTATTCTGGGCCTGCGCTTTTTGGGTGGTGCGCCGTCCGGGCGCGTCTGCACTTGGTCAGGCTGTTTTGCTTGCTTTGGCGGTTTCGCTTGCCGAGGGGGCGCGGGGGTATGTTCTGACGGGATTTCCATGGGCTGGATTGGCGCAAGTATGGGTTGACACTCCGGTGGTCCATGTTCTGGCGTTGATCGGCCCTTATGGGTTGGGCACCGTGACGTTGTTGGCAACGTTACCTCTCGGGGCGGCGTTGGCGCAGCGCTCAAGGATCGGGGTGGCAGCCACGTTGTCTGTTGGTGCTATCGGGCTGGTGGTGGTTAGTGCGTTGTCTGTGCCTGCAGTGACCTATACCGGTCATGTTGTCCGGATTGTGCAGCCCAATGCGCCGCAACACCAGAAATGGGACCCTGACTACGCCCCGCTTTTCTTTGCACGACAGTTGGAGTTTTCAGCAGCGCAGCCCCGACCGGATATGATTGTTTGGCCTGAAACCTCTGTCCCGGCTTGGTTGGGTAGCGCACAACCCTATCTGGATGCAATCGCGGATGTAGCCAAGGGTGTGCCAGTTGTCTTTGGGATACAAAGAGGCGAGGGGCCTCGGATCTACAACTCATTGGTCTATCTGGGCGAAAATGGCCAGCAAGACGCGTTGTATGACAAACATCACCTTGCCCCGTTTGGCGAATATGTTCCTTTTGGTGATTTAATGGCGCGTTTCGGGGTTTACGGGATGGCGACTACAACGGGACATGGATTCAGTGCGGGACCAGGGGCCGAACTGTTCGAGGCGGGCAAGCTGGGCAAAGCACTGCCATTGATTTGTTATGAGGCCGTCTTTACGCAAGATGTTCTATCGGCTCCGGCGCGGGCTGATTTTTTGCTTCAGATCACAAATGATGCCTGGTTTGGAACCCGTTCGGGACCATATCAGCACCTTGCGCAGGCGCAGATGCGCGCTGTTGAACAGGGTCTTCCTATGATGCGTGCCGCTAATACTGGTGTGTCCGCCATGATCGACCCGCTGGGTCAGGTGACGCAGTCTTTGGCGCTGGGCAACGCGGGTTTCATAGACGCCGAGCTTCCTGCGCCTTTGGCAGCGACCCTTTATTCCAGGCTTGGCGACTATCCTCTTTTCCTTGCACTGTTTTTCGCCACGATCGCACTGTGGCGACCTGCCCGACGGACGTGATTGCAATTACTGATTGACGCTTTCAAACTCTGAGCGTATCCCCCATGTGCCCGTCACAACGGCTTCCTGGCGTGATGGGGAAATCTTAATGGAGCACTTTTATGTCCCGACAGAACTATACTTTCACTTCGGAGTCCGTATCCGAAGGGCACCCCGACAAGGTCTGTGACCGGATTTCGGATGCGGTACTTGACGCATTTCTGAACGAAGAACCTGAAGCGCGCGTGGCGTGTGAAACTTTTGCCACGACCAACCGGGTTGTTATTGGTGGCGAAGTCGGCTTGTCGGATCAAGACAAACTTCACGATTACATGGGTCGCATCGACGAGATCGCGCGCGCCTGTATCAAGGATATTGGCTACGAGCAGGACAAGTTCCACCACGAAACCGTCGAGGTGACAAACCTGCTGCACGAGCAATCTGCCCATATCGCACAGGGCGTTGATGCCTCGGGCGACAAGGACGAAGGCGCGGGCGACCAGGGGATCATGTTCGGCTATGCCACGACCGAAACGTCTGCGCTGATGCCGGCTCCGATTCAGTATTCCCACGCGATCCTGCGCCGTCTGGCCGAGGTCCGTAAAAACGGCACCGAGCCCGCGCTGGGCCCCGACGCGAAATCGCAACTGTCGGTCGTGTACCGCGATGGCAAGCCTGTGGGGGTCAGCTCGATCGTGTTGTCGACCCAGCATTTGGATGCAGCGCTGTCTTCGGATGATATCCGCGCAATTGTCGAGCCTTATATCCGCGAAACCCTGCCCGAGGGCTGGCTTTCGGCCGAGACCGAGTGGCACGTGAACCCAACCGGCAAATTCGTGATTGGCGGCCCCGACGGGGATGCGGGCCTGACCGGCCGTAAAATCATCGTCGACACCTATGGCGGTGCCGCACCTCATGGAGGCGGCGCGTTCTCGGGCAAAGACCCGACCAAGGTGGACCGTTCAGCGGCCTATGCGGCGCGCTATCTGGCCAAGAACGTAGTCGCTGCTGGCATGGCGGAACGCTGCACCATTCAGCTGAGCTATGCGATTGGTGTTTCCAAGCCGCTTTCGATCTATGCCGAGACCTATGGCACAGGTCAGGTTTTCGACGCCGAAATCGAAAAGGCCGTTGGACAGGCGATGGACCTGACACCGCGCGGTATTCGTGAACATCTGCAGATGAACAAGCCGATCTACCAGCGCACTGCAGCTTATGGTCACTTTGGCCGTGAACCCGATGCGGATGGCGGTTTCAGCTGGGAACGCACCGACCTTGTGGACGCGCTGAAAGCGGCGGTCTGATCGGTATTCAAAAGTGCGCCCTGACGGGCGCGCTCTTTTCTGGTGCTTTTTGGGGGCGGCGGGTCTGTTGAGTGGACCGGCCGCCTCTTGCGTCTGTGGTGTCTGCGCAGTATGGGCACGGCCATGAGCACCGAGACACCCCAACGCCCCCGCAGGAACTTTTATGGCCGCTTCAAGGGCAAAACCCTGAAGCCCAGTCAAAAGACGTATCTGAGCGAAGACCTCGATGCGCTGTCCCCCGGTGCGGTCGATTGGGAGAGTAACCCCGAACGCGCGCCGCTGGACCTGCAGGCGCTGTTTGGCGGGCGGGATGTCTGGCTTGAGGTTGGCTTTGGCGGCGGTGAGCATCTGGTGCATCAGGCGGCGAACAACCCCGATATCGGCATCATCGGGGCCGAACCCTACATCAACGGCGTCGCCATGTTGCTGGGCAAGATCCGGCAGGCTGGGGTCGAGAACCTCGCTGTGCATCCTGGCGATGCGCGCGACCTGTTCGATGTTTTGCCCGAGGCCAGCATCTCGCGTGCATTCCTGCTCTATCCCGATCCGTGGCCCAAGACGCGGCACCATCGTCGCCGCTTTGTGACACAGGAACATCTGCAACCGCTGGCGCGGGCGCTGAAACCGGGTTCGATCTTTCGGGTCGCGACTGATATTCCCGACTATGTTCGCCAAACGCTTGAGGAAGTGCCACGCGCCGGGTTCGAGTGGCTGGCCGAGCGCCCGGCTGACTGGCGCGAACCATGGGATGATTGGATTTCCACCCGTTACGAACAGAAGGCTCTGCGCGAAGGGCGCACGCCGCATTACCTGACCTTCCTCCGCACAGGCTGATTGCCGCTGGACCAACCGGCCCCAATTCGCTAAGCGGCTAAGGCACTGATAGCGAAAACAGGAGCCCCCATGTCCGGACACGGCACGCCCATCCCGATGACCTCATATCCCTGCGGTCCGCTGACCGGAACGGCAGAGGTGCCCGGCGACAAGTCGATCTCGCACAGGTCGCTGATTTTGGGCGCGATGGCGGTGGGTGAGACGAAGATTTCCGGCCTGCTGGAAGGTGAGGATGTTCTGGACACTGCCAAGGCCATGCGCGCCTTTGGTGCCGAGGTCACGGATCACGGCGGAGGGGAATGGACCGTGCATGGCGTCGGCGTCGGTGGCTTTGCCGAGCCGGATCAGGTGATTGATTGCGGCAATTCTGGCACGGGTGTGCGGCTGATCATGGGTGCGATGGCTACCTGCCCGATCTCAGCCACGTTTACTGGGGATGCCAGCCTGAACAAGCGTCCCATGGCGCGGGTGACGGACCCGCTGGCGCTGTTTGGGGCGCAATCGGTTGGTCGCTCGGGTGGGCGTTTACCGATGACCATCGTGGGCGCGGCCGAACCCGTTCCGGTACGCTATGAGGTGCCGGTGCCGTCAGCGCAGGTGAAATCTGCTGTGCTGCTGGCAGGTCTGAACGCACCGGGCAAAACTGTTGTCGTTGAAAAAGAGGCCACTCGCGACCATTCGGAACGGATGCTGGCCGGGTTCGGCGCAGAGATCACCGTTGAGGATACAGATGAGGGCCGGGTGATCACCCTGACCGGTCGCCCCGAGTTGAAGCCCCAGGTTATTGCCGTTCCGCGCGACCCGTCCAGCGCGGCGTTTCCGGTTTGCGCAGCGCTGATCACGCCCGGTTCGGATGTGTTGGTGCCGGGCATTGGCCTGAACCCGACCCGCGCGGGGCTGTTTACCACGCTGCGCGAGATGGGCGCGGACCTGACTTATGAAAACGAACGCGAAGATGGCGGCGAGCCCGTTGCCGATCTGCGGGCGAAATACTCGCCTAACATGAAGGGCATCAACGTGCCGCCGGAACGAGCGGCCTCGATGATTGACGAATACCCGGTGCTGTCCGTGGTTGCGGCCAATGCCACCGGCACCACGATGATGGGCGGCGTGAAAGAGCTGCGCGTCAAGGAAAGCGACCGGATCGACGCAATGGCCCGCGGGTTGCGCGCCAATGGTGTGACCGTGGAAGAGGGTGAAGAATGGTGGTCGGTTGACGGTCTGGGCATCGGAAATGTTCCCGGCGGCGGTACCTGCGAGAGCTTTTTGGATCACCGCATCGCCATGTCGTTCATGGTGATGGGAATGGGAGCGAAAACGCCTGTGTCGGTTGATGATGGCGGACCGATTGCGACCTCGTTCCCGATCTTTGAACCGCTGATGGCGACGCTGGGCGCCAAGGTCGAACGCGCGTGAGTTTCACGGTTGCCATAGACGGGCCAGCGGCTGCAGGGAAGGGCACGATCTCTAAGGCCGTCGCGGCGCATTTCGGCTTTGCCCATCTGGATACCGGGTTGCTCTACCGCGCGGTGGGGCGGCGCACGCTTGAGGGGATGGACCCGATCGCAGCGGCGCAGGCCCTGACAGCCGAAGAATTGCAACAGGGTGACCTGCGTACGGCCGAGATCGCGCAGGCGGCCTCGAAAGTGGCGGTGATCCCCGAGGTCCGCGCGGCTCTGGTCGATTTCCAGCGCGCCTTTGCGCGGCGGGTCGGGGGTGCAGTTCTGGACGGGCGCGATATTGGCACTGTCATTTGCCCCAATGCCGAGGCGAAGTTGTTCGTAACCGCCAGCGCCGAGGTCCGGGCCGAGCGGCGTTACCTTGAGCTGAGTGCCAAGGGCGCGGACGTCACCCGCGATCAGGTTTTGGCCGATGTGCGCGAACGCGATGCGCGGGATGCAGAACGCAGCACGGCCCCGATGAAACCGGCCGAAGATGCGGTGCAGTTGGACACATCGCATCTGAGCATCGAGGACGCTTTGGCGCAGGCCATCGAGCTAATCGAACAGAAAAAGCCCGCGACGCCGTAACGCCGCGAGCTTTCGCTTGGAGGTGGGTTAAAGCTCGCCGACTGCGACGCTTTTGATCTTCGACCATTGGCCATCAGCGGTTTTTGCCGTGCCAGGCACGTCTTTCAAAAACGCGGCACGGGTTTCGGCGTTCAGGAAAAGGTACAGTTTGCCGTCTGCGACCAGATACTGATCTGGGTCACCGTCGAATTTCTTGCCAACCGACACCCCGAATGAGCAGAACCCACCATGCTGCGGCAGATAGGCGGCAGGGTTGGCCTCGAACGCGGCAAGGTTCTCGGCGGTGGTGAAATAGTAGGAGGCACCGTCATAGGTGGCCGAATGGGTGGCAAAACCATCGACCGGATTGCCGTCATTGACCAGTGCCACCAGATCGACCCCATGTGCGGCCAGCGGAGCGCCCGCCGCCGAGATACCGTTCGAGACGTTAATTTCATCTGCGGCAAAGGCCGGGGCGGCGATCAGTGGCAGGGTGGCGATCAGAGTGGTCAGAACCAGGGATTTCATTGCGTTTCCTTTCATCATTTAAGCTGGGCGCGGCCGGTTTGCCCGCCGCTGAAACAAACCTAGGCGTCAGGAGTTGAACGGACTATGTTTGATGGGCTTAAAAACATTGCAGATCGTCCGATACTCGGATCGTTTGGAAGGTTCTCCTCACCAAGCTTTGTTTGGCCAGTGTCGTTTGATCCACATATGCTCAATGGGCAACCTGCAGGAGCGATGCGATGATCCGACTAGCCCTTTTTCTGATAGTTCTGGCCACAGGTCTGGCCGCTCAAGAGGCGCAGGACGCTCCTGAGTTGGAACCGCCCATGACCTATGAGCGGCTAGGAAAAATTCTGTTCGCTTTGGACCCGGAGGCGCTGCCGCAGGGGCCTGGTTTTCAGCTGACGGTCGGGGATACTCCGGTTCTGGTCATCACGGATGTGAACGCCGATCGGATGCGGGCCATGGTGTCGATTAGCAGCGCGGCTGATCTGTCACCCGCGGACCTGCAGCGCATGATGCAGGCGAATTTCGACAGTACGCTAGATGCGCGTTATGCGATCGCCAACGGTACCTTGTGGGCGGCCTATATTCATCCGTTGTCCACGTTGGAAAAAGACCAGCTGATCTCGGGTCTGGCCCAAACGGTTAACATCGCCAAGACATACGGCACCCTCTATTCCGGCGGTGCTGCTGAATTCGGTGGTGGTGACAGTCAGGGCCTACAGCGCGAATTGATTGATGAGCTTTTGAAGAAAGGCGAAGAGATCTGAGGCAGGCGCAACTATGCGCGTTCTGATGCTTGTCTGACACGCCGTTTTGGCGCGCTCAACGCCTATGTCATAGGCTCTGGCCCGGTGCGGGAAAACTGTTATAGTTCCCCAAAATAAAAAGGGGGGAGCAGAGCAGAATGAACAATCGATTGCGCAAAATCACCATTGTGGGTGGCGGTACAGCCGGGTGGATGACCGCACTTATCCTTGAGATGGTGTTGTCCCGGACATCGGCGCCAAAAGATCGACCGCGGATATGTCTGATCGAAAGCCCGAATATCTCGACTGTTGGTGTGGGCGAAGCAACGGTTCCTCGTATGCCGGTGACGCTCCGGCAGGCTGGAATAGCTGAACGGGATTTCTTTCGCGAAACCAACGCTTCCTTCAAGCTGGGTGTGAAGTTCTGCAACTGGAACAAGGACGCCAAAGGTAACCGTATCGATTATATGAACCCATTTGCTCATGGCCAAATGCTGGAAGGGCTTGAAGCGGCCGAGTATTACTTGCGATTTGGCAATGGGGATCGGGATTTCACGCAATCGATCGCTCCGCATGACGATTTGGCCCGTCTCTGCAAAGGCGCGCGACCGCTGGGCGCACCAGAATTCGAGCAGCGATTTGGCTATGCGTATCATCTGGATGCGGTGAAATTCGCAGGGATGCTGACCAGGGTCTGCACCAAGCGCGGTGTCGAGCACATTCAGGATGAGGTCCAGTCGGTTGAATTGGACGAACAAGGCAATGTCAGCCACCTGATGTTAGAGCGTAAAGGTCGCCATGACATCGAGATGGTTGTGGATTGCACCGGGTTCCGTGGGTTAATCATCAATCAGGCTCTGGGTGAGCCGTTCATGGATTACTCGGACTATCTGCCAAATGACCGGGCGATGGCATTGCAGATCGAACATCCTGATCCGGACAAGATCGAGAGTGCAACACGGTCCACGGCCCTGGGGGCCGGTTGGACGTGGCGCGTGCCTTTGTTTAACCGAGTGGGCACCGGCTATGTGTATTCCTCGGCGCATCGCACGGATGATCAGGCGGCGGACGAGTATCTTGAATGGTTGGGCGACAGCGGCAAGGGACTGACGCCGCGCGTTATCCCGATGCGCGTTGGGCGGGTGCGAAACGCCTGGGTAAAGAACTGCGTCGCCATCGGCCTGTCTGGCGGTTTCATCGAACCGTTGGAGAGCACTGCGATCCACATGATCGACCATGCGATCCGCTGGTTTGCCGAACACCTGCCGACGCGTGATATCGAGCCGTCACTACGCGCGCGCTACAACCGGCAGATGGACAAGCTCTATGATGAGGTGCTTGAATTCATTTGTCTGCATTACCGGCTGGGCAACCGCACGGATGATCAATATTGGATCGACGCCCGGACCGAGATGAAAATTCCTGACCGGTTGGCTGAGAACCTTGAGCTTTGGCAGCACCGTTTGCCTATGCAGCACGATGTCGAGTTTGCCACTCTGTTCGACCATCGCGTTTTCCAAACAGTGTTACTAGGCAAACAGGTCTACGACACCGGCTATGGAACTGGTATTCGCGACCGCGTTCGTCCGTTGAAAAAACCGATTTGGTTCCAATGGTGGAAGGGTGCGAAGGTGGATCTGGCTCAGATTCTTAAGTCCATGCCAGATCATAAGACATTGCTACGCGACATTCGCGGTGAATTGGAAAAACCGGCCTTCGGTAAGCCGGCAAGGCCGACAGTGGCGATGCCAGGCGTAAAACCGGCGCCTTTGGCCGTCCAGAACATGCCGAACTTTGCTGAAATTCAAAGCGGCGCAAAGGATTTGCAACTCTTTTAGCAGTACCTTGCGCGGTGCAAAAAAATGTTCAGACCAAACTTGGGGGCAGGGCAAAATCCTGCCCCTTTTCTTTGAAGGGGACACTTGTTGGTCGCGATATGGTATGTAATAACATCACAAATTGTGATGAGGCCAACGGTGCATTTTGAAGATGATACACATTTTAAGCGTGGGACGGTCAGGCGAAGCGGCCGTAACCTGCGCAGTAATCTGAAACGCCGGCGGCGGTGCACGTGCCCGATGCAGGCATACGACTCGTTGCCCTCTGAATTACGCGCCTGGCTGGCAGAAGCGTGCTTGCCCTGGAGCCCTTCCTCGGCCCTGAAAATCTGGAATCGTTCGGGTGGATCGGCAAATGCCGCCGAGGCCTTGTCCCGGCTTGATGCAATCGAGCAGTCCATGTTGAGAAGGGACTCGGTTGTCTGGACGGGCAAAGAATGCGCGTAAGCTGGCAATTAAGGGCTTTGCTCTTGCGCATTGCCTGAAATCGGCCTATACGCGCGCTGTCTTAACACGGGCGGTCAACGTCCGGATGACGTATCTGAGCAGGGCCGGGTTACCTCGGCCCTTTGTGTTTGTGTAGTCAGATGCGCACCGGATCACGCTTGCAAGGCACCATGAAACAAGACCGGCGGAGACAACCGCTCGGCCAGAAAAAACACTTGTAAAGGAAAACACTGCCACATGGCTGATACATCCATGGAGGAATTCGAAGCCCTCCTGAACGAAAGCTTCGAAATGGACACGCCCGAAGAGGGTTCTGTTGTCAAAGGTAAGGTTCTGGCGATCGAAGCCGGCCAAGCCATCATCGACGTCGGCTACAAAATGGAAGGCCGCGTTGATCTGAAAGAATTCGCAAATCCCGGCGAAGCTCCTGAAATCGCTGTTGGTGATGAGGTAGAAGTTTACCTGCGCGCCGCAGAAAACGCCCGTGGCGAAGCTGTCATCTCGCGTGAGATGGCCCGCCGCGAAGAGGCATGGGACCGTCTGGAAAAAGCATATGCCGACGACCAGCGTGTCGAAGGTGCAATCTTTGGTCGCGTCAAAGGTGGCTTCACCGTCGATCTGGGCGGCGCAGTTGCGTTCCTGCCCGGCTCGCAGGTTGATGTGCGCCCCGTGCGCGACGCTGGCCCGCTGATGGGTCTGAAACAGCCGTTCCAGATTCTGAAAATGGACCGTCGTCGTGGCAACATCGTTGTGTCGCGCCGCGCAATCCTGGAAGAATCGCGTGCCGAGCAGCGCGCCGAAGTTATCGGCAACCTGTCCGAAGGTCAGACCGTCGAGGGTGTTGTCAAAAACATCACCGAATACGGTGCATTCGTTGACCTGGGCGGCGTTGACGGCCTGCTGCACGTCACCGACATGGCATGGCGCCGTGTGAACCACCCGTCCGAGATCCTGACGATCGGCGAAACCATCAAGGTTCAGGTCATCAAGATCAACAAAGAGACCCACCGCATCAGCCTTGGCATGAAGCAGCTGCAAGAAGATCCGTGGGATCTGGTTGCTGCGAAATACCCGCTGGGCTCGGTCCATCAGGGTCGCGTCACCAACATCACCGACTACGGCGCGTTCGTCGAGCTGGAAGCCGGTGTCGAAGGTCTGGTGCACGTGTCCGAGATGTCCTGGACCAAGAAAAACGTCCACCCCGGCAAGATCGTTTCGACCAGCCAGGAAGTCGACGTCATGGTTCTGGAAATCGACGGCGCCAAGCGTCGCGTGTCTCTGGGCCTGAAGCAGACTCAGCGCAACCCGTGGGAAGTGTTTGCAGAAACACACCCCGAGGGCACCGAGGTCGAAGGCGAAGTCAAGAACATCACCGAATTCGGTCTGTTCATTGGCCTCGAAGGCGACATCGACGGCATGGTTCACCTGTCCGACCTGTCCTGGGACGAGCGTGGCGAAGATGCGATCCAGAACTACCGCAAAGGCGACATGGTTTCGGCCGTTGTCTCGGAAGTTGACGTTGAGAAAGAGCGTATCTCGCTGTCGATCAAAGCCCTGGGCGGTGACAAGTTCGCCGAAGCCGTGGGCGGCGTGAAGCGTGGTTCGGTCATCACCGTTGAGGTCACCGCGATCGAAGATGGTGGTATCGAGGTGGAATACGAAGGCATGAAGTCCTTCATCCGCCGTTCGGACCTTTCGCGTGACCGTGCCGAGCAGCGCCCCGAGCGTTTCAACACTGGCGACAAGGTCGACGTCCGCGTCACCAATGTCGACAGCAAGACTCGCCGTCTGGGCCTGTCGATCAAAGCACGCGAAATCGCCGAAGAGAAAGAGGCCGTGGAACAGTACGGTTCTTCCGACTCGGGCGCGTCGCTGGGCGATATCCTGGGCGCAGCGCTGAAGTCGGGCGACTAAGTCCGGACCTCAGTCCAAACAGTTTTACGGCCCCGTACAAGAGTGCGGGGCCGTTTTTGTTGCGAATCAATATGTTCTGAATTTTGAGCTATATTCACCTGCTGTTCATGCTTTAGGGGGGCAATTCCCGTGAACGGGCAAAAAATCGCGTGACTTTGAGGCAGAATCAAGGCTCAGCAGACAGAGTCAACGTTCCCCCGAACTAAGTTTTTTCCTATACTGTTCAGAATAATAGACATGGTAATCCGGTCGCCTGGGAGGGTAACGCACATGATCCGTTCAGAACTGATTCAGAAAATCGCCGACGAGAACCCGCATCTTTACCAACGCGATGTCGAGCGGATCGTGAATACTGTGTTCGAAGAAGTGACCGATGCCATGGCCCGTGGTGATCGGGTTGAACTGCGTGGCTTTGGAGCGTTTTCGGTCAAACAGCGCGACGCGCGGGTGGGCCGAAACCCCCGTACTGGCGAGACCGTTCAGGTCGAAGAAAAAAGTGTTCCGTTTTTCAAGACTGGCAAGTTGCTAAGGGACCGTTTGAACGGTAAAGCCTAAGGCATGATGCGCTACGTTAGATATGCTTTTTTGGCGATCCTCGCGATCGTTCTGATCTCGGTTTCGCTGGCCAACCGCGAAGCCGTTGAGCTGACACTGATGCCTCAGGCGATTGCCGATCTGATTGGGTTCAATATCAGCACCTCTCTGCCCTTGTTCCTTGTGGTTCTGGGCAGCGTTGTTGCGGGCCTGGTTATCGGGTTCCTCTGGGAATGGCTGCGTGAGCATAAGCACCGTGCAGATGCGTCGGCCAAAACCGGTGAAGTTCGCAAACTTGAACGCGAAGTCAAAAAGCTCAAGAAAAAGCAGAACGAAGGCAAGGATGAGGTCCTCGCCATTCTGGACGAGGCCAGCTAAGCTAACATGTCCGATGTAGCGGTCAAAATTTGCGGCCTGACCGCCGCTGACCACGTGCGCGCCGCTGCGGACGCAGGCGCGCGGTATCTGGGGTTCAACTTCTTTCCGAAATCACCGCGCTATGTCTCGCCGGAGCAAGCCGCACAACTAACGGATCACGTCCCTGTCGGTGTGGCAAAAGTGGCCTTGGTGGTGAACGTATCTGATATGTTGCTGGACAGGATTACCGCAGCTGCCCCGTTTGACATGTTGCAGCTACACGGGTCGGAAAGCGTAGAACGTGTGCAAGAAGTCAAAGCGCGTTACGGTCTGCCCGTCATAAAGGTAGTTGGCGTGGCCGATGCCAAAGACCTGCAAGCAATAGACACCTACAGTGATGTTGCCGACCAGTTGCTGGTTGATGCCAAGGCCCCTAAAAACGCGGTCTTGCCAGGTGGAAACGGGTTGGCCTTTGATTGGCGTTTGCTGGCTGGGCGTAAATACTGGCGCAAGCCTTGGATGCTGGCCGGTGGCTTGAACCCCGATAACGTGGCCGAAGCGATCCGGATGACCGGTGCACGTCAGGTGGACGTTGCCTCGGGTGTGGAAAGCGCGCCGGGTATCAAGGATGCCGATCTGATGCGGGCCTTTATCGCTGCGGCAAACGCGACCGGTTGACGCGTCTGGCAAAGCATCGAGCGAGTGCGTTTTGCCATGGCAAATCCCGCCGCTACCTCCTATGAACGACAGGTAAGATGACGGAGACAGCCATGGCCAACGATCTTTTCAATTCCTTCATGTCCGGTCCCGATGAGCAGGGCCGTTTTGGCATCTTCGGCGGACGGTTTGTCAGCGAGACCCTGATGCCGCTGATCCTGTCGCTGGAAGAGGAATACGAGAAGGCCAAAGACGATCCGACTTTCTGGGCCGAGATGGATGATCTGTGGGCGAACTATGTGGGCCGCCCCTCGCCGCTGTATTACGCGGAACGTCTGACTGAACACTTGGGCGGCGCGAAGATTTACCTGAAACGTGATGAGCTGAACCACACCGGTGCGCATAAGATCAACAACGTGCTGGGGCAGATCATTCTGGCGCGCCGTATGGGCAAGACCCGGATCATCGCCGAGACCGGCGCAGGGCAGCACGGCGTGGCCACAGCCACCGTTTGCGCCAAGTTCGGCCTGAAATGCATCGTCTACATGGGCGCCCATGATGTGCAGCGTCAGGCCCCCAACGTGTTTCGTATGCGCCTGCTGGGGGCCGAGGTGATTCCGGTCACGTCCGGCCGAGGCACGCTGAAAGACGCGATGAACGATGCGCTGCGCGACTGGGTGACCAATGTGCGCGACACGTTCTATTGCATCGGCACCGTGGCCGGGCCGCACCCGTACCCGGCGATGGTCCGCGACTTCCAGTCGATCATCGGCAAGGAAGCGAAAGAGCAGATGATGAAGGCCGAAGGCCGTCTGCCCGACACTATCATTGCCGCCATCGGTGGTGGTTCGAACGCGATGGGCCTGTTCTACCCGTTCCTTGACGACAAATCGGTGAATATCATCGGTGTCGAGGCCGGTGGCAAAGGTGTGAACGAGAAGATGGAGCATTGCGCATCATTGACCGGCGGGCGACCCGGTGTGTTACACGGCAACCGCACCTATCTGCTGCAGGATGATGATGGGCAGATTCTTGAGGGCTACTCGATCTCTGCCGGTCTGGACTATCCGGGCATCGGGCCCGAGCATTCTTGGCTGCACGACATCGGCCGCGCGCAATATGTCTCGATCACCGACAAAGAGGCGCTGGAGGCGTTCCAGCTGTGCTGCGCTACCGAAGGCATCATCCCCGCGCTGGAGCCCAGCCACGCTCTGGCTCACGTTATGAAAATTGCGCCCGAACTTCCGAAGGATCATCTGATCTGTATGAACATGTGTGGGCGGGGCGATAAGGACGTGCAGACCGTAGCAAAGTATCTGAACTTTGACATGTCGGATACAGAAGGCCGCAGCGCCGACTAAACCCGATTGCGAAAACCACAAAAGACGCGCCTGCTTGAGCGCGCCTTTTTTTGTCCGCCCACCTGCTTAATCTGCGTTGGAATGATCTGTCAGAATCGCCAGAGAGACGATGTCCAAAGCGCGCTGATGGGTTGCTTCAAGGTGCACTTTGGGCGCACACCCTTCGTCATGGGCCTGTAGAAAACGGCTGGCGCAAAGGCACCAACTGTCTCCGGGGTTGAGACCGGGAAAGTTGAACTCGGGGCGCGGTGTGTTGAGGTCGTTGCCGACATACTTGGAAAAGGCCAAAAACTCGGCCGTCATCACGGCGCAGACCGTATGGCTGCCCTGATCTTCGGGGCACGTATTGCAGGCCCCGTCACGAAAGAACCCGGTCAGAGGGTCTTGGGAGCAGGGGGCCAAAACGCCCCCCAGCACGTTGATGCTGTCCTGTTTTTGCATGGCGACACCCTACAGGCTTTGCGCAATACTGCGAAACATTTCGACATTGGCTTCGTTTACGCCATCGTCGCGGAACTTGCGATCCGCGCCAGTCGTCACGATCAAAACGCCGCGGGGTTGGTCGAAATAGATATACTGACCATAAACGCCCCGTGCGAGAAACTCGCCCTCATGCGCACCTACCGGAATCCACCATTGGTAGCCATAACCGATCTTCCCGGCCTCGGTCGGAGCGCTGGGCAGGACGGATTCGGCGACCCAATCCGCAGGTACGAGTTGCTGATCGTTGTGCTGCCCATTCTGCAGGATCATTTGACCGAACCGGGCAAAATCCCGAGTTGTGAAGTTCAAGCCACCTAGAACAAAGGCAACCCCGGCACCGTCAGTCACGTAATAGCCGTCGTATTCCAGACCCAGCGGCTGAATGATCTTTTCGGTCAGCAAATCAGTGACGCTGCGCCCGGTTGCGCCTCGGATCACCATTCCAATCACATGGGTGTCGATCGAGACATACTGCCAGGTCTCACCCGGTTTGGTGAAATTGTCCTGCAGCGAGGCTGCAAAATCGTCCAGCTTTCCACCCAACGCCACGACACGCCCCATACGGTTGATGTCTGACTTGGGGTCAAAATAATCCTCGTTGAATGTGACGCCGCTGGCCATATTCAGCACATTGCGCAGGGTCGCGCCGTCATAGGCCGTACCCTTCAGTTGCGGGGCGTATTGAACCACCTGATCATCCATTGAGGTGATCGCGCCTTCCTCCAATAGGATACCGAACAGAGCCGAAAGGTAGCTTTTGGCGACCGACCAGGAAATCCGGCGGTCTTCCGGCGTGGTGCCCAGGTAATACTCCTCGAACCGGATCTGACCATCCTGCATCACCAGAAGAGACGTCACAGCCCGGTCTTCGATCCACTGATCGGTGCCTTCGGGTAGATCAAAGCCAGTGCCATAGGGCAGGTCCCAGGTGGGGCCGTCACCGCGCGGCAGGTCGACCGTCAGGAACGCCTGTTCCATATGCGAGAAGTTATGGACAATCTTGTCTTCGCTGAATAGCGAATTCACTGCCATAAGTCGCTGAATTTCTTCGCGTTTCCAGAAGCCAACAACCACGGCGGCCAGTACCAGCATCAATGTGATGCGCAGCACCCACTTCAACAGCGTTCTCATATGTCTCCTCCCATATGCGTGCTGTATTGGACCGCGCCCCGATGCGATCTGCAATCAGGACGTTACGGCAAGACCTATGAGTCTATTTGAACTTATCCAGCAGTTTTTGCATGGCCGATCGGTCATCGACCTCGGGCTCGGGCGCGGGCTTTGATGCCGATTGGGACGGTTGAGGCGTTTTTGACGATCTCGGTGGCGCAGTCCGTAGGGCAACCGCATTCATGAACTTGCTGCTTTCTCCATCGGTAAGATGTGCGGCCCCATCTGATACGCCGCGCAGCACGTCCTCCAGCCAGTCCGAGTCAGCCTTGGCAAAGTCGCCCAAAACGTAAGGAGAGACCATCTCTTTGCGCCCCGGATGCCCGATCCCTAGTCGCACACGATCATAGGCGGGGCTGATATGTTCGTGGATGGATCGCAGCCCATTGTGACCGGCGTGACCTCCGCCCGCCTTAACCCGGACCTTACCAGGAGCGAGGTCAAGCTCATCATGAAAGACGGTCACATCAGTCGAGTCTAATTTGTAGAACCGCATCGCTTCGCCAACAGATTGACCCGAGCGATTCATGAAAGTCTGCGGCTTGATCAACAGCACTTTTTCGCGACCCAACCGCCCTTCGGCGATCTCGGCCTGAAACTTGGACTTCCAAGGGCCAAAGCTGTGATCTTGGGAGATCCTGTCTACAGCCATAAAGCCGATATTGTGGCGGTTGCGGGCATATTTCGCCCCCGGATTCCCCAAACCGACGAACAGCTTCATGATCTCGTCCCCGTTGCTTTGCACAAGGTTGATGGCACGGATCGCGACCGGTTTTCCACCCCAACCCTGCAAAAGAAAACGGGGCCCATCCGGACCCCGTTTCCAATCCAGTCACTCAAGCGTCTGGACTTATTCTTCTTCCTGACCGACGACTTCAACCTCGTCTGCGGCCACTTCTTCACCTTCTTCGTCGTCGCTGGTCGACAGACCGGTCGGTGCCGAGATGTTCGCGATCACGAAGTCACGGTCGATGGTGGGCTTGGTGCCTGCAGGCAGATCCACGGCCGAGATGGTGACAACATCGTTGATGTTCAGACCGGTCAGATCAATTGTGATCTTCTCGGGGATGTCACCGGCGGTGCAGACCAGCTCAACCTCAGGACGCACAACAGTCAGAACGCCACCCTTCTTGATGCCGGGGGCTGCTTCTTCGTTGACGAACTCAACGGGGATGAACAGCGCAATCTTGGTGGTCCGACGCAGGCGCATCAGGTCCAGGTGGGTCGGCAGGTCTTTGACAACGTCACGCTGAACGTCGCGGCAGATGACGCGGACGTCCTCGTGGCCTTCAACCTTCAGGTTCCACAGAGTGGACTTGAACCGGCCAGCTTTCAGGCGCTTGAACAGTTCGTTGAACGGGATCTTGATTGCCAGTGGGTCTTTGTCGCCACCGAAAACAACGCCCGGGACCATGCCTTCGCGGCGGGTCTGACGAGCGGCGCCCTTGCCTGTCCCCGTCCGTTCCAGAGCTACGAGATCAGGAATCTCTCCAGCCATGATAATTCTCCAAATGTTAGGGCGGGCATCCTCCAAGGCTGTATGCCCGCGTGAAGCCGCGTCCTTAGCTTGATTCATCTGTTTTGGAAAGGGGTTTTTACAGGTTCAACCATTTGCGAAGCTCTGCCTCGCGCTCCGAGGTATTTTCAGCCAGATGAAGTGCGAATCCCTTGCTTCATCTGACCCCCTGATCACTTGCGCCAACGTCCGCCGAAATCTTCGGGAACCAATAGATTGTGCCGGCCCAGGTCGGTGACTTTTCTTTCACCACACAGTGCCATGGTTGTGTCGAATTCCTTTTGGATGACGTCCAGCGCGGTGGTCACACCTTTTTGTCCCATCGCCCCCAGACCATAGACAAACGCACGGCCGATATAGGTGCCTTGCGCACCCAGGGCCACTGCTTTCAAAACGTCCTGACCGGACCGGATGCCGCTGTCCAGATGGACCTCAATATCGCCTCCGACCGCGTCCATGATCTCGGGCAGAACACGGATCGAGCTGAGAGCACCGTCCAGTTGCCGTCCACCGTGATTGGATACCACGATGGCATCAGCCCCAAGTTTGGCCGCCATCCGGGCGTCGTCTGCATCCAGGATACCCTTGAGGATGACCTTGCCGCCCCATTGTTCCATCAGCTTTTCGACTTTTTTCCAGTCGAGGCTGGGGTCGAATTGTTCGGCCGTCCACGCGCCCAGCGACGACGCGTCCGAGATACCGTCCACATGGCCAACGATATTGCCGAATTCCCGCCGTTTGGCGCGCAGCATCTCGATCCCCCAAGACCATTTGGTCATCAGGTTCGCGATGGTTTTGGGGGTCAGCTTTGGCGGTGCGGACAGGCCGTTTTTCAGGTCCTTGTGGCGCTGCCCCAGAATCTGCAGGTCCAGCGTGATGACCAAAGCGGAACACTTGGCGTCTTTGGCCCGTTGGATCAGTCGGCTGACGTAATCCTGATCCTTCATGGTGTAAAGCTGGAACCAGAATGGTGCCGAAGTGTGTTCTGCCACATCTTCGATCGAGTTGATGGACATGGTGGACAGAGTGAATGGCACTCCGAAATCTTCGGCGGCTTTGGCGGCCTTCATCTCTCCGTCTGCGTGTTGCATACCAGTCAGGCCAACCGGAGCCAGCGCGACGGGCATTGTCACATCCTGCCCGATCATTTTGGACGCAGTTGACCGCCCAGACATGTCAACAGCCACCCGTTGGCGTAGCCGAATATCTTCGAAATCCGAGCTGTTGTCGCGAAAGGTCTGTTCGGTCCAGCTTCCGCTTTCTGCGTAATCATAGAACATGCGCGGGACACGCCGTTCATAGATACGTTTGAGATCTTCAATATTCGTGATGACGGGCATGAGGTCAGCTTTCGAAGGATTGGTATAAATTGTTTACCAATACCTGGCCTGCGTCGCAACGCTGCATTTGGAGCTGGTAGGTGACTGGATTGTTCAAAGAAAAACCGCAGCGGCATAGGCCAACTGCGGTTTCAAAGCGATTAAGTGGTCGCAAGCCGTCTCAGGCGGAATGTGCCCCATCTGAGAGCGTCTTGACGAAGTCGAGTACCTCGGCGACAGGCTTGCCCTTTGCGATCTGACTGACGATAGCCGAGCCGACCACTGCACCGTCTGCCACGCTGGCGATGGCCTTCGATTTTTCGGGTGTATTGATCCCAAACCCAACGATGATCGGCAGGTCGGTGGCGGCCTTAATGCGGGCGACTTCGGGGCCGACATTGGTGGCTTGCGCCTCGGCCGCGCCGGTAATTCCGGTAATCGATACGTAGTAGACAAAGCCCGAGGTGTTCTGCAGCACACGGGGCAGGCGTTTGTCATCGGTCGTCGGTGTGGCCAATCGAATGAAATTCAATCCGGCGGCTTGCGCGGGCAGGCACAGCTCGTCATCTTCTTCTGGTGGCAGGTCGACAACGATCAAGCCATCAATGCCTGCGGATTTTGCGTCCTTTAGGAAGCTGTCGACGCCGCGGCTGTAAATCGGATTGTAATATCCCATCAGAACGATCGGTGTCGTGTCGTCGGTTTCGCGAAAGCTGCGGGCCAAATCCAGCGTGCGCTGCAAGGTCATACCGCCATCCAACGCGCGTTGTCCGGCGGCCTGAATGGTTGGCCCGTCGGCCATGGGGTCGGTAAAGGGCAAACCAACCTCGATCACGTCGACGCCCGCTGCCGGAAGGCCCTTAACGATCTCAAGCGAGGTGTCGAAATCTGGATCTCCGGCCATGATATAGGCAACGAATGCCTTTTTACCTTCGGCCTTGAGGGCGGCGAACTTGGCGTCGATACGGGTCATCTGTGATCCTTGCATTCAGGTTTGATCCTGATGTGCAGAAACTTTGGCCGGAAATCAATCCCGACTGACCAGATTGACCTAGAACCCCAGGTGATAGCGTAAGAGCAGCGCATTCACGCCGGGGTTAAAGCTGTCGGTACTGGCGTTCGATTTGTGAGTGACAGCCAGCGAAATGGCGTTGCCGCTGTCCAAAGTATAGCCAACACCCAGAAGGCTGCGAATCTGAAAGCCACCACCCAACTCATTGTCGCCGTTAGAGGCGTTAAAGTAGCCTGGCATCACACTCAACTCAGCGAACCAGCGATCCGAGAAGGAGTAGATGCCCACCAAACCTGCACCGATATGCGTGTCACCGTCGGTGTCGACGGTCAGAGCCGCACCCAGACCAGCGCTGAAGCGCGTTGCTTCGTGAAACGGACGGTGTTGGTATTCCAGTGAAAACACGCCCTGATCGTCGCCGTTGCCGTTAGAAAAATCCGCAAAACCCGCGCCAAAGATGACAGATTGGGCCTGTACCGAGGTCGCAGCCACGAGCAAGGCGACAGAAGTAAATAACGCTTTCATTGGGTTCTTCGTCAATTATTTTTGTGTGAATTCCTACTTGGGGACCATGACCCGCGCGGTTCAACTCACGCAAGTACAAATACCGTAACGGTTTAGTGAAGCTACGGTGGCCATCTGCCGGTTGCACCGGTTGGGTTGCGCATTTTCCACAACCTGCCTAGAAGACGCCGTCACATCGCTTCAGGAGGCCGCAATGGGCTTTAAAATGGGAATCGTGGGTCTGCCGAATGTAGGCAAGTCGACTCTGTTCAACGCGCTGACCAAGACTGCGGCGGCACAAGCGGCGAATTTCCCGTTCTGCACCATCGAGCCGAATGTGGGCGACGTGGCCGTGCCGGACGAGCGTTTGGACAAGCTGGCGGCAATTGCGTCCTCGAAGCAAATCATCCCGACGCGCATGACCTTCGTGGACATCGCCGGTCTGGTGAAGGGGGCGTCAAAGGGCGAGGGGCTGGGCAATCAGTTTCTTGCCAATATCCGGGAAACCGATGCCATCGCCCATGTGTTGCGCTGTTTCGAAGATGGCGACGTGACTCATGTGGATGGCCGCGTCGACCCGGTGGCTGATGCTGACACGATCGAGACCGAACTGATGCTGGCCGATCTGGAAAGCATCGAAAAGCGCCGCGCCAATCTGGTGCGCAAGCTGAAGGGCAACGACAAAGAGGCGCAGCAACAAGACCGCCTGCTGGCCGAAGCGCAAGCTATGCTGGAAAGCGGTAAACCCGCGCGGCTGGTTGAGGTTACGGCCGAGGACGCCAAGGCGTGGAAGATGCTGCAACTGCTGACCACCAAACCGGTTCTGTATGTCTGCAACGTGTCCGAAGAAGAAGCCGCCGAGGGCAATGAATATTCCGCCAAGGTCGCTGAAATGGCTGCCGCGCAGGGCAATTCTCACGTCATCATCAGCGCCAAGATCGAAGAAGAGATTAGCCTGCTGGAAGCGGACGAAGCCGAAATGTTCTTGAGCGAGATGGGCCTGGAAGAACCCGGCCTCGACCGTCTAATCCGCGCGGGCTACGACCTGTTGAAATTGGAAACCTATTTCACCGTCGGCCCGAAAGAAGCCCGCGCCTGGACCATCCGCACCGGCACCGCGGCACCGCAGGCGGCTGGCGTGATCCATGGTGATTTCGAAAAGGGCTTCATTCGGGCCGAGACCATCGCCTATGACGACTACATCGCCGCCAATGGTGAGCAGGGCGCGAAAGAGGCGGGTAAAATGCGGGCTGAGGGCAAGGGTTACATCGTCAAGGATGGCGATGTGATGCACTTCTTGTTTAACAACTAAGCACGTCTTGCAAACGTCTGTATCAGAGCTTTTCGTTCACGCTGCAATGGCTGATCAGCCACCCGCCGTCCGGTTGCTGGTGCAAAACGTTAAGGGATGTGCCGTGACCGGTCGTCCCTTCACTAAAGTGGACAAGGCACCAGCCGATTTGACCGTCGATGCCGGCCTGAACAACCGTAACGATTTTGTCCTCGCCACCTTCCCCTAACCATTCGGCATGGGTCGCTTCGATAGCATTTCGGCCTTTGGCTGCAGGACCGTAGGGTGAAAACAATTCTGCGTTATCCAGGAAGAACGACGCGCAACCAGTTGCATCTTTTGACCGATAGCAATCAACATACCTGTCATACAATTTCTGAAAAACTTCTACAGCGGTCATCCGAAGCCTCTCCGTGTTGCCCTTGCCATGTATTAGAGGCGAGTTTCTTGAGTGAGACAAGAATGCGTTCAAAGGTATGCTCGCCTGCAAACGGTGCTTTTCCCGCAGGTTAATACGGCTAAAGTGGTCGTCGGCCCGTTATTGGAAAACTCGAATATGATCGAAATCCGCGACCTCCAACTCCTTAGCGCCCTTGCGCGGCACCAGCATTTTGCCAAAGCGGCCGAGGAATGCGGGATTTCGCAGCCCGCCTTTTCCATGCGCATCCGCAACCTTGAGGACAGGCTTGGCGTCTCGATCGTCCGTCGTGCCAACCGGTTTCAGGGCCTCACCGAAGAAGGCGAGATGATCGTCCAGCGGGCGCGGCGTATTCTGGATGAGACCAAGGCGCTGGAACAGCAGGTGCAGGCGTCCAAGGGTGAGATCACGGGGACGCTGATCCTGGGCGTGATCCCCACCGCAATTGCCTTTACCGGACGTCTGATCAAACGGTTGCAGCAGGCCCACCCGCGCATCCTGTCGCGGATCGAAACCATGTCGGCCACCGCCATACAACACCGGCTGGATGAGGGTAGTCTGGATGCGGGCATAACCTATGGCGACAGCATCGGCACCGATCTGCGACAGGTTCAGCCCCTGTACGAAGAAACCTATGTGCTGCTGGTTCCTGCGCATATGACTGATGAAACCGGGCCGATCCCGTGGGCGCAGGTGGCCGAGTTTCCGATCAGCCTGCTTGAGCCGCAGATGCAGAATAGGCGTATTCTGGACCGGATTTTCGCTGAACAGGGCCTGCACCCGCATGTGGTGGCCGAAACCAGCGGCTTCACCGCTTCGATGGTTATGGCGCGCGAGGGGTTGGCGGCCACGGTTGTTCCCCGTGTGCTGGTGCGGGCGCTGGGCGAGTTGAAGGGAACGAAAGTGCTGCATCTGGTCGATCCGGTCGTCAGCAAGCCGATCTGTCTGGCCACGCTCAGCCGTGATCCGGAATTGCCAACGGTCGAAGCGCTACGGGCGGTTGTCGCCTCCTTACGGTGATAAGGTGTCGTTATCGTGCGATTGAAATATGCGATTTGACGATATGCTGATCTGATGAGACACGGAGCCTTAATCGGAGGGCATCATGGCACCATTAGATACCAAGCCATCAGGCGCACGCAAGGGCGTCTGGAAGTCAGGTAAAGGCAAAGGGCGGCACACGCCCAAAGGCCGTCAGTTCACGGATGAGGCACAGGCCGAGATCGCGCGCCTGCTGGGCGACCGCCCGCGCCGCCGTGATCTGCTGATCGAATTCCTGCATTTGATTCAGGACGAACACGGCCATATCAGCGCCGACCACATCGCCGCTCTGGCGGTCGAGATGCGCATCGGTCAGGCCGAGATCTATGAAACCGCTACCTTTTATGCCCATTTCGACGTGGTGAAAGAGGGCGAGACGCCTCCGCCCGCGCTGACGATCCGTGTCTGTGATTCCCTGTCCTGCGAAATGGCCGGCGCCCAGCAGCTGCAAAAGGCGCTGGAGGATGGTCTGGATGCCTCGCAGGTCCGCGTCGTGCGCGCGCCCTGCATGGGCCGCTGCGATACTGCGCCTGTTCTTGAGATCGGTCACAACCATATCGACCACGCGACCCCCGAAAAGGTGCAGGCCGCGATTGCTGCCGATGACACGCACGCCCATCTGCCCGACTACGAAGCCTTTGCCGCGTATGAGGCCAATGGCGGCTACGCCAAGCTGAAAGAGCTGCGTGATGGTGGCGATTGGGAGCAAGTGCAGGAAGACATCCTGTCCTCGGGCCTGCGCGGTCTGGGTGGGGCTGGTTTCCCGTCGGGCAAGAAATGGGGCTTTGTTCGCATGAACGAAGGCACCCGCTATCTGGCCGTGAACGGGGACGAGGGCGAGCCCGGCACGTTCAAAGACCGCTACTATCTGGAGCGCACGCCGCATGTCTTCCTTGAGGGCATGCTGATCGCCGCGTGGGCGGTTGAGGCCGAGACCTGCTTTATCTACATGCGCGACGAGTACCCAGCGGTTCTGGAAATTCTGCGCCGTGAGATTGCCGCGCTGGAACGCGCCGGGATCGTCGCGCCCGGCTATATCGACCTGCGCCGGGGGGCCGGTGCCTATATCTGCGGCGAAGAATCCGCGATGATTGAATCGATCGAGGGCAAAAAGGGCCTGCCGCGTCACCGTCCTCCGTTCGTGGCGCAGGTCGGCGTGTTTAACCGCCCGACGTTGGTGCACAATGTCGAGACGCTGTATTGGGTCACCAAGGTGTGTCGCGAGGGGCCGGAATGCCTCAACAGCACCGAAAAGAACGGCCGCAAGGGCCTGCGCAGCTATTCGGTCTCGGGGCGTGTGGCAAAGCCGGGCGTCTATCTACTGCCCGCCGGTTCGACCATTCTGGACGTGATCGAAGCGGCCGGAGGGATGGCCGAAGGTCAGACCTTCAAGGCCTATCAGCCGGGCGGTCCGTCTTCGGGTCTTTTGCCAGCATCGATGGATGATATCCCGCTGGATTTCGACACGCTGCAACCGCATGGCACCTTCATCGGCTCCGCTGCCGTGGTCGTTTTGTCCGACCAGGACACGGCGCGTGATGCGGCGCTGAATATGCTGCGGTTTTTCGAGGATGAAAGCTGCGGCCAGTGTACGCCCTGCCGCGCTGGTTGCGAAAAGGCGGTCAAGCTGATGCAAGCCGATAAATGGGACACCGATCTGCTGGAAGATCTGTGCCAGGTCATGGGCGATGCCTCGATCTGCGGTCTGGGGCAGGCGGCCCCGAACCCGATCCGCCTGGTCATGAAACACTTCGCTGACGAAATCTGAGGGGAGACAGAGCCATGCTAGACGCAAGCCCAAACAAGACCGTCACCTTCAACCTGAACGGCGAAGATGTCACCGTGCCCGAGGGCTGGACCATCTGGGAAGCCGCCAAAGGCCAAGGGTTCACCATTCCGCACCTGTGCCACAAGCCGCAGCCGGGCTACAAACCCGATGGCAACTGCCGCGCCTGTATGGTCGAGGTGGAGGGCGAACGCACACTGGTCGCTTCGTGCATCCGACCCGCAGCGGATGGTATGGTAGTCAAGACAGACAGCGACCGCGCCGCGAAATCGCGCGCCATGGTCATGGAACTGCTGGTCGCTGACCAGCCGGAGGAGGCACATGACGCGTCCAGCCACTTCTGGGACATGGCCAAGCTGAATGATGTCAGCGACAGCCGTTTCCCGGCCAAAGAAGCCGAGAAAATCCCGCTGCTGGATGACAGCCACGTTGCGATGCGCGTCAATCTGGACGCCTGCATCAACTGCAATCTCTGCGTCCGCGCTTGCCGCGACGTGCAGGTGAACGATGTAATTGGCATGGCTGGTCGCGGTCATACTGCGCAGGTTGTGTTCGACCAGAACGATCCGATGGGCGATTCAACTTGTGTCGCCTGTGGTGAATGCGTTCAGGCTTGCCCGACCGGCGCGCTGATGCCTGCGACCGTGCTGGATGACCAGCAGAAGGGTGACAGCAAAGACTATGACTCTGAGACCGAAAGCGTCTGCCCGTTTTGCGGTGTGGGCTGTAAAGTTTCGTTGAAGGTCAAGGACGGCAAGGTTAAGTATGTCGAAGGCATCAACGGCCCCGCCAACGAAGGCCGCCTGTGCGTCAAAGGCCGGTTCGGCTTTGACTACATCCACCACCCGCACCGTTTGACCAAGCCGCTGATCCGGCGCGAGGACGCACCTGCCAAGGGCTTAAACGTCGATCCCGCGAACCTGTCGACCCATTTCCGCGAAGCGACCTGGGAAGAGGCGATGGATCTGGCCGCGACCAAGCTGAAGGAACTGCGCGACGATGATCCGCGCAATGTCGCGGGTTTTGGGTCGGCCAAGTGCACGAATGAAGAAGCCTATCTGTTCCAGAAGTTCATCCGTCAGGGCTTCCGCCACAACAACGTCGACCACTGCACCCGTCTGTGCCACGCGTCGTCGGTGGCCGCGCTGATTGAAAACGTTGGATCGGGTGCGGTTACGGCTGCGTTCAACGACATCAAAGACGCGGATGTGGCGATCATCATCGGGGCCAACCCGATCGAGAACCACCCGGTTGCCGCGACCTATTTCAAGCAGTTTACCAAACGCGGCGGCAAGCTGATCGTAATGGACCCGCGCGGTGTCGGGATGCGCAAGTTCGCCGATGAAATGCTGCAGTTCCGACCGGGAGCGGATGTGTCGATGCTGAACGCGATCATGAACGTGATCGTCGAAGAGGAGCTGTACGACAGCCAATACATCCATCGGTGGACCGAGAACTGGGAGGCCGAGAAAGAACACCTGCGCCAGTTCACGCCCGAAGCGATGGCTCCAATCTGCGGTATTGAACCGGATCAGATCCGCCGGGTGGCCCGTACCTTTGCACAGGCCAAGGCCGGCCTGATCTTCTGGGGCATGGGTGTCAGTCAGCACATCCATGGAACGGATAACTCGCGTTGTCTGATCAGCCTCGCGCTGATGACCGGGAATGTTGGTAAACCGGGCGCGGGTCTGCACCCGTTGCGTGGTCAGAACAACGTTCAGGGCGCCTCGGATGCTGGTCTGATCCCGATGTTCCTGCCGGACTACAAAACGGTCACAGACGACAACATCCGGGCGAAGTTCGCCGATGTTTGGGGATCAGAGGATTTCTCGAACGAAAAGGGCCTGACGGTCACCGAAATCATCGACCAGATTTATGCCGGAAACATCAAGGGCATGTATATTTTGGGCGAAAATCCGGCCATGTCTGACCCGGATGTGAACCATGCCCGCGCAGCGCTGGCAAAGCTGGACCTGATGATCGTTCAGGACATTTTCCTGACCGAGACGGCAAACTACGCCGATATCATTCTGCCGGCCTCGGCGCTGTATGAAAAGAACGGCACCGTGTCGAACACCAACCGTCAGGTGCAGCGTGTGCGCCCGGCCGTGCCGCCTCCGGGTGAGGCGCGTGAAGACTGGGCGATCACTGTGGAATTGGCGCAGCGCATCGGTCTCAACTGGGATTACACGGATGTGTCTCAGGTCTTTGCTGAAATGAAGCTGACCATGGAGTCGCTGGACAACATCACGTGGGAACGTCTGGAAAACGAGACGATCACCTACCCGTCCCTGTCCGAAACCGATCCGGGTCAGTCCATCGTGTTCGGCGACGGATTCCCCCGTGCGGATGGTAAAGCCAAATTCACACCCGCCAGCGTCATCCCGCCGGATGAGGCCCCGGATGCCGAATATCCGATGATCGCCACAACAGGTCGTCAGCTGGAGCATTGGCACACCGGGTCGATGACCCGCCGGTCCAACGTTCTGGATGCGGTTGAGCCCGAGGCGAACTGTTCGATGAACCCGCGTACCCTCAAACTGATGGGGATTGAGCCGGGTGACACGATCCGCTTGACCACCCGGCGCGGCTCGATCGACATTATGGTGCGCGCCGACCGGGCGATTGCCGAGGATATGGTGTTCATTCCGTTTGCCTATGTTGAGGCAGCAGCGAATATCCTGACCAACTCGGCCATCGACCCGTATGGCAAGATCCCCGAGTTCAAGTTCTCGGCCATCAGGGTTGAAAAGATAGAAGACGCCATCGCGGCGGAATAGCCGACCACCACTCATGTTGGAAAGGCGGCCCTTGCGGGTCGCCTTTTTCTTTTCTTGACAGAGATTTATTGACGGCCAAACCTGTCACCGCTTTTGGTGGTGGAGGGTTCCATGGCGCGCCGCTTTGTCGATTTGTCCGTTCCGCTGGAAACCGGGATCATATCCGACCCGCCGATCATGCTGCCTGAAATCGAATACCTGACCCATGATCAGACTGCAGAACAGGTCATGTCTTTCTTTCCCGGTTTGACAAAGGATGATCTTCCGGGCGGTGAGGGCTGGGCCATAGAACGTTTGCAGATCGCAACCCATAACGGCACTCATCTGGATGCGCCGTACCATCATCACTCGACCATGAATCGAGGAGAACGCGCGATCACGATCGACGAGGTGCCGCTGGAATGGTGCATGAATCCCGGTGTGAAACTGGATTTCCGCCATTTTGATGATGGCTATGTGGTGACGGCCGCAGATGTCGAGGTCGAATTGAAACGCATCGGCCATACGTTGCGGCCATTGGACATTGTGGTCGTCAACACGTCCGCAGGCACGCATTATGGGCAACCTGATTATCTGATGAAAGGTTGCGGCATGGGCCGCGCAGCAACGCTGTATTTGACCGAGCGCGGTGTACGCGTCACCGGCACCGACGCCTGGAGCTGGGATGCACCTTTTGCCCTGACCGCTCAGGAATACGCCGAGACACAGGATGCCTCAATTATCTGGGAAGGCCACCGTGCTTCGATAGACATTGGGTATTGCCACATGGAAAAACTGACCAATCTGGAAAGCCTGCCGCCGACCGGTTTCGAAATCTCGTGTTTTCCGTTCAAGATCAAAGGCGCTTCGGCGGGATTCACGCGCGCCGTCGCCATATTCGAGGATGATGCAGATGACTGAACCATTGGGCGGCCATGATGGCCCCTATGACGCACCTATCGAAATTCACGGATTCAAGGTTCTGCCGGAATGGATCGACTATAATGGCCACATGAATGTGGGCTATTACGGAGTGGCATTTGATATGGCGCTGGAACGGTTGATGGTTGATCATCTGGGACTGGGCGAAGTTCAGGTCAGCGCGTTGGGGCAGGGGCCTTACGTCCTGCAATCGCAAATGTCTTTCCTGCGCGAAGTTCTCGAAGGTCAGTCGTTGACCTTTCGCTTTCGCATGTTGGATGCCGATCACAAACGCGGGCATTATTTTGCCCAGATGCTTTCGGCTTCAGGCGAGGTGTGCGCTACACAAGAAGCGCTTTTCATGAATGTCAGCCATACAACAGGTCGATCTGTTGCGTATCCAGTTTGGGCTGCAGCCCGGTTGGCGCGGATGGCGCGTGATCATGCAGAGCTTGAGCCGGAGCCTCAGATCGGTCAACCGGTTGCGATCCGGCGTCAGTAATTGCGTTCAAAGAACACACCCAGCCCAGTCTCGCCCCGGCCATCGACAGTGCCCCGGACGGTGAAGTTGTCGGTGACGTCAAGGTTCAGGTTCACTTCGGTGTCGCCTTCTGTGTTGACGGTGAAATCGGTGTAGAGGTTGTCGCTCAGGTAAGCGCCCGCGCCCAAGCGTCCCGCTCCGCCTTCCGTCGCGCCTATATCGACCGTGTCTACCCCTGTGCTGTCACGCAGCCCCTTGGTGGCATCACCACCTGCGCCGCTAAGTTGTGCCAGCGACGCCGCCATCTGGGCAATCACAAAGGGCGACAGTTCCGAGAACCGGTTGCCGAACAACAACATGGCCAGAGCCTCTTCGGCGGGGCGTTCCGGGTCAGAGAATACGTCGACTTCGGGTGAATCCAGCGGCCCGGCGATTTCGATCGTAGCAGTACCGTCCGAGGTGCTGGTCGAAGATTCGAACTCGATATACGGTGTGAGGTCGCCTTGCAGCGTTACGATACCCTTGGTCAACGCCAATCGACGCCCCAGAATATCAAAGTGACCGCGGATCAATTCTATCTGCCCTGACGGGATGACGGATGATGTGGTCCCGCCGATAAACAGCCGCCCACCCAGTTCCGCGTTTACGCCGCGACCGCGCACAAAGACCTCTTTCGGGGCCAGCAATGCGATATCCAAAGCAATGCGCGAGTCGCTTTGTGTGGTCTCTTCGTCCTTAACCAGACCGGCGCGTTCCCGTGTCAGCAGTTCTGCAGCACTTTCGCCAACATGCTGGATGTCGGGGATCGCCGCCGCCCCTACCGCGCTAGAGGCGGCTGCTAGGTTGATGTTTGTTTCAACGAAATTGATCTGCCCTGAAACCGAGCTGTTTCCTGCCAACGCTCCGGTCATCGCAATTTGTCCAGCCAGTGTGGTCTCATACAAAAGCTGGTCCGTCAGAACCAGGTTATTCAAAGTCGTTACGATATTCGCGTTGAAGGGCGGGGTCAGGTCAACCGGCCCGGCGACCGAGAACGATCCGCCGGCGCGGGTGCCGCCGGAAATGGAAACCGTTGCTCGGCTTTGCGACAGATCGACTGACCCGCTGATGCCAGTGATTGTTTGCCCGGCGCCCGGAATGGCCAGCGATGTGCCAGAGGTGGTGATCGACCCGCTAAGGGCATCAAGCGCTGGCTTGCCCTTAAGAGTAACGTCATACCGGGCAGTTCCGTCGATTTTATTGGGTGAAATGAACAGGTTGGCAATTCCTATGTTCAAACCGCCCACAGCCTTCAGATCCGCTTCACCCGTACTTTCATCAAACGTACCCGAAACGTCGCTGTTGATCTGCGCGGGGCCTTCGGCGCTGGTGTCGATGGTCCAGATGCCACTTTTGCGTAGCGCAGTTCCCGTGGCAGCGATGGTGCCGGGGAAGTCGGGTGCAAATCGTTCAATGCGATTGAACTTGGCGTCAAATTCCACATCTGCGTCGCCGTCTGTTTCGACTGTCCCTTTGAGATTGGCATAAGAACTGTCAGGCCCGCTTAAATTTGCAGTTCCTTCCAACCCGGTCCGAGTTGGTGCCACGTTGCCTTCCAAAGTCAGGGGGCCAGACAGAGTCCGGGTCACACGGGCGACGTCGTCCAGTGTCACCGAGTAATCCAGCCCTCCGGCCTCGCGCGAGACCTTGCCCGAGGCGTTTGCAGAGATTGCCGTTCCTGTCAGTCGGAACGTGCGAACATCCAGGCCCTCGTCGCCATTTTCAGCGTCTAGGGTCAGGGTTGTACGCCCCTCAATCAGTTTGTCGAGCACCTCGATCCCGGCCCGAATGTTGTTGGCGTCCACGTTCCCTTGAACGTCAAAAGCGCGCGTGGCGAGGTCGCCGCTGCCCTGTAGGTTGGCGTTCACCGATCCGGCCAGATCTTGCCCGGCCAGTCCCGAAAAAAGCGACAGGTCAGGCACGGTCAAACGCGCCTGACCCTGGCCCGAGGGTTCTTCGGTCGGGTCATTTATCGTGGCCTGAATCTGCGCGCTCAGGGCTTGGGCGTTTATTTTTGCACTTCGTATATCAATGGCATCTGCGGTCCGTGCACCATCCCACTGGAGTGTGGTCTGACCGGTCAACAGGGGATCAATATCCGCCATGCCCGTTCGTATGTTCCGACCGACGACATTGGCGGTGCCGTCAAACTCCAACGTTTGTACTGTCCCCGTGCCGCTGACTTCTGCCCGTACAGAGCCCCCCAGCTCACGCTGCGCCAAGCCCGAGAACACCGACAAGTCCGCCGCATTTACCCGCGCTTGCCCGTCGATGGTCAGATTGCCATCGGGTGTGGTCACATCGCCGCTTGCCTGAGCCTGCGCAGCTTCACTGTTCAGATCGAAGGCGCGGATGGTAATGCCGTCTGAATTACGTTTGGCATCCAGCGTGATTGTCGTTTCGCCAGTGATGACCGGGTCGATGTCGTCGCGCCCGGTTGACAGGTCGCTGCCCTCGACAGCCAGCTTGCCGTCAAAGCTGCCTTCCAGTGGCGATCCCGACCCATCAATTCTGGCCGAGACCCGCCCCCCAAGGTCCATCTGTGCGAGGTCCGAAAATCGGGCCAAGTCAGACGCTTCGAGCGTAGCTGAACCGTCCACGTTCAAACCGCTGTTTAGGCCATCGACCAAAGCATCCAGCGCAAGCGTATAATCCGATCCGACCAGTTCGAACCCCGATAGGTTCAGCGACTGATCACTGCCATAGTCAAACTGGCCGTCCAGCGTGATGCGTTGGCCGATGGCCGTGTTCAAAGCAGGATCAGTCAAATCAACACCGGTGACGCTGGCTTGAAGGTCGCCACTTACTGACAGGGTTTCGGCCTGATCCAGAACTCCTTGCGCCGTAATCCGGGCGTTTTGCAGGTTGGCTTGAGGGGATTTAAAGCCGTTCGCCGTCAGGCTCAGGTCCCAAAGGTTGCCGTTTTTCTGATCGAAAAGTGCGGAAATTTGTGCGGCCTGAAGGGATGTATCCCCGCCCGCCACAGGCAGGATCACAGCCTGACCGTCTGGCGGCGTGATACGTCCCTGCAAAGCCGCAAGTGCCAGTGTTCCGCCTTGGGCCAGTTGCAACTCGCCCTTCAAGTCCAACGCTTGCGTGGTCAGTTCCAGGTCTGAGACATCCAGCGCCCCTTCGGGTTTGGTTTGGCCGTTTACGAAAAGTCGTGTCCGGGTGCCAAAGAACGGATCGATATCGGCTGATAGAAATGGGGTCAGATCACCACTGAGGTCGGTGGTAAACGCAATGCCTTCTGATGCACCTTCGGTGGCCGCGCGCAGGCGAACCTGACCGGTCACGCGTTGCTGGTTGTCGCTGCTCAGGCCGATATCGGCGCTGAAATCCGTCAGCGGGCCGGACCCTTTGGCGGATAATCCGATAGGTGGGCTGTCGGGAATGTTCAGGGCGGTAGAAATCAGACCGCCGGATGCTTCGGTCACATTCAGATCAAGGGTGATCTCGCTGGTGGCGTTCTGGAACCCGGCGGTTAGAGTGATTTCGTCGCCCGCGCGGTCCAGCCGGGTGATATCGAGATTGGTGTCCAACGTTCCGTCGGCCAGGGAAAGATTGCCGGTAACCGAAAGGTCCGCAGCCACGCCTATCAACGGCTCACCCAGGGAAATCTCGTCTATACGAATTTCGCCGATCTCGATGGAAACGGGCAGTTCAGGAAGTTGAAATGGCTGAGTTTCGGCAGAAGGTGCAGGTTCGTCCGGTGCGGTTGTCGCGCCGGGCGCGCGAGCGATGTCGATTTCCTGCGCTGTCAACGCGTTAACCGAGAATCTGCCTCGGATCAGCGCCAGGCGGTTCCAGTCCAGTTGCGCGTCCTTGATGGTCAACCAGACGCCTTCATCATCCGCGACTGTGATTTCCTCTATTGTGGCGCGCGCGCTCAGTGCGCCTTGCAGACCCTTGACCGTAACGTTCTGATTGTCACCTGACAGCGTGTCTTGCAGGAAATTCTCAAGCATACTGCCACCGCTGTCTTCCTGCGCGGCCAGAGGAGGGGCATAGAGGACCAGCGTGGCGGTCAGGACTGTATATGAATATCGCCTTATCAAAATGCCTGTCCGATCCCGATGTAGAACTGCAGTCCATCGCCGGTGTCGCCCTGAACGGGAACGGCAAGGTCAAGACGCAATGGGCCAAAGCCACCCAAATCGTATCTGACGCCTAGACCTGCGCCAGAATGGGACGCTGCGGCGCTGGTGACGAATGAGGACGAATCCACCACGCCGTAATCATAGAACCCGACCAGCGATATCGCATCGTTTATCTTGCCCCTGACTTCTCCGGAGAGTCCAAGGAAGGATTTGCCGCCGGCAATTTCGTCTCCGACCGGAATGCCGAGGCTTTCGAACGGTTGCCCACGTACGGTGCCGGCGCCACCGGAATAAAACAGGAAGTCTGGGGTAACTGCATTCAGTGACGGCCCCACTACTGAACCCGCTTGCACCCGCCCAGCAAGTACAATGCGCCCGCCAGTTCCCAGGCTGGTATAAGTACGCGCGTCAGCAAAGAACCTGATGCCGGTCTCAGTTTCTGAAATTCCCAGAAAGGGCATGATCTGTGCGTCCAGATAAAACCCTTTCGTCGCACTGACCTTGCTGTCGCGCTGATCCCACTCGGTGCGGGTGGGGACAATAAAGTATCGGAACTTGCGCCCATCGCCGAACGCGTCATCCGCGTCGGACCATTGAAACCCGGCCGAGGCTTCGGCGTATAGCCGATCCGAGAAAGTACGTCGCGCACCATACGCCAGCGATGTTATAGTAACGTTGTAATTGTCGGTTTTGCGGCGTTCCAGCAGGGCGTTCCAGAACGTGTTGTCATCCGGCCCCAGCCGATCTGGCTGGTCCAGTCGAAGACCGATGCGCCCGTCCAGATCCTCGGTGCCGCCGATATTGCGCAGCGCTGCTTCGAACCGCAGCCGTTCTGCCCGCCGAAACACGTTGCGATGGGTCCAGGTTGCGGTCAGATCGATCCCATCCCGAGAGGCAATCTCGAATCCGAAAGTCAGGCGGCGTTTGGGCAGATCTTCGAAATAGGCGTCGAAATCCAGCGTGCCATCAGGGTTCGGGGTCTCGCGTTCTTCAAGCGCGACAACGTTAAAAGTTCCGGTCCTGCGCAGACGGGTCCCGACCTTTTGGATGTCCTCGGGGGAATAAACCTCGCCCTCTGGGAAGCCCGCGATCTTTTCGATCGACGAGTGTTTCACATCCGTATCGCCCGAGATGATCATTTTACCGAACGTCAAGCGCGGCCCTGGAGCCAAATCAATCTGAGCGTCCAACTGGGCCTGCGCGTGTCGGGCGATGACTCTTTGACCTTGAATATCGGCTTTGGCATGGCCTGCATTGCGCCAGCCTTGGACCCCTGCGGAACCGGCACGCTGAATCGCCCCGGTGGTGGCCAGTTCGCCGATCGCGAATTCTTCGGGCAGGACGGTCTGTGGGGCCAAAGGCTGTACGATCGCTTCACCAAACCGGAACTTAGGTCCGGTCTGCACAGTGATGGCGGCGCGGTTGATCTGCGTCGGTACGCTCAGGGAACTCAGTTCGGCCGCTTCCTGACCGTCCAGCTTGATGCTGACGACCGGGCTGAAATACCCCTCGTCGTATAGAATCTGAACAATGGTCCGATAATCCGACAACGCGGCCGATAAAATTTCCAGTGGTGTGCCCAGTCCGCGCGACTCGGCGGTGGCAACGGATGAGGTCTCTTCAAGACGCTCGATCAGAGCTTTGGGCGCGCCTGGAGCGGTCAGAGTTGTCTCTAGCGCAATTAGCGAAGTGGGCAGAACCGCAGCCAGCAGGCCAAACAGGCAAGTTCTCACACAAGCGCGCGGTCCGGTCTTCTGCATCAATTGGCCTCAACTGCCCCAAGTTGAAATCAGTTTTCGCCGTCATGGAAGAAGCGGCGCGTCATGACATTCATGTTAGAGCATTCATCGCCGGTCAGGGGGAAAAATAATCGAAACAGACCAGAAATTAGCGGGTTGTGTGATCAGAGAGTCGCTGGATCAGGACTCCACACTGCGGAACCAGCGAATGATGGCTTCGCGATCTTCGGGTTCCATATAAGTGACGTTGGCCGGAGGCATGGCGTGGCTGACACCAGCCTGCAAGTAGATTTGCCTGGCGTTGCGGGCAATGTCGCCTTCGGTTTCAAGCAAAACGCCCTTCGGAGCCCATTGGATACCCTCCCAGACCGGTTCGCGCGCGTGGCACATAGAGCATCTTCCCAGAACGACGTCATTTGCCTCCTCAAAACCCTCTGCCGCGGCGAATTTCTGTTCATATCGCGTAAGGGGTTGCGCTTCGGCATCTTCCACAGGTTTGTACATCGGCGCAGTCGACAGCCACATGATCCCAATGAAAAGCAGCGCTGTGGCCAGCCATGTCCACGTCGGGTTTCCGGCGCGTGCGTGGCGCGTGTTGAAATAGTGCCGGATGGTAACGCCCATCAGGAAAACCAACGCCGCAATGATCCAGTTATATTGAGTCGCAAAGGCCAGCGGGTAATGGTTCGACAGCATCAGAAATACAACAGGAAGCGTCAGGTAGTTGTTGTGCGTCGACCGCAGCTTGGCGATCTTGCCGTATTTCGGGTCCGGCGTTCGGCCATTCTTCAGATCATCGACCACGATGCGCTGGTTGGGCATGATGATGAAGAACACATTCGCTGTCATGATCGTTGCGGTGAACGCCCCCAGATGCAGCATCATCGCGCGGCCCGTGAAAATCTGGTTGTATGCCCAGCCCATCGCCACCAGCAGCGCGAACAACAGCACCATCAGCAGGGTGGGACGCTGCCCCAGCTTGGATTTGCATAAAATGTCATAGATCAGCCAACCCACAGTCAGCGAAGCCGCCGAAATCGCAATGCCCTGCCACAGCGCCAGATCGGCCTTTTGCGCATCAATCAGATACAGCTCTCCGCCGACCCAATAGACGATCATCAGCAGCGCCGCGCCGCTCAGCCAGGTGGCATAGCTTTCCCATTTGAACCAGGTCAGGTGATCGGGCATCCGCTCGGGCGCGACCAGATACTTCTGGATGTGATAGAAGCCGCCGCCATGTACCTGCCACTCCTCACCATCTGCCGGGCCTGAAATGTCGCGGTTCAGGCCAAGGTCCAGTGCGATGAAGTAAAAAGACGATCCGATCCAGGCAATGGCGGTGATCACGTGCAACCAGCGCACGGCGAATGCCATCCAATCCCAGAACACGGCAAATTCGAACATGTGGGGTCTCTCCGATTGGTTAGGGCCACACTAGGCAAACCGCTTTTTATTCGGTATTCCCGTATATTGCCAAACTGTATCAAAAAAAACGATAAGATGTCCTATCTCGACAATATCCGAACCTTCGTCCGCGTCTATGATTTAGGCAGTATGTCTGCAGCTGGTCGGGATTTGCGTATTTCCCCAGCGGTGACTTCGGCGCGGATATCGCAACTTGAAGATCACCTAGGCGTGCGCCTGTTCCAGCGCACCACACGCAACCTTTCCCCAACCGAGCAGGGCCGGGCGTTCTATCCAGGCGCAGTGGCCGTTCTTGACGCAGTGGATGAAGCCGAGGCGCAGGTGGTGCATCTGACCGAAGCACCGCGCGGGTCGCTTTTCGTTGCTGCTCCGTTAGGGGTGGGGCGGCGATTGTTGGCCCCGCATGTGCCTGATTTCCTGTCAGAATACCCCGAGATTGACGTTCGGCTGCGTTTAACGGATCGATCGGTTGACCTGACGACTGAAGGCTTGGATCTGGCGTTCTTTATTGGTCAGCCCGAAGACAGCACATTGCGTATCCGCAAGATCGCAGACTGCCCGCGTGTTCTGTGCGCCGCGCCGGAATATGTCTCTCGACGGGGGATGCCGCGCACCGGTGCTGATCTTGTTTCGGACAAACATGAATGCCTGAACCTGCGGTTTCCGGGCGCGACCGAGTTCCAGTGGCTGCTGGAAACGCAAGACGGTCCTCGGCGGTTTGCGGTTTCCGGACGGTTCGAATGCGACGATGGCGACGTTCTGACGGATTGGGCCTTGTCTGGGCAGGGTATTGCAATGAAACCGGTGTTCGAAGTCGCCGAACACCTGAAATCAGGTCAACTTGTTCCAGTTGCGGTCGAGACGCCCCCGGTCGCGGTGCAAATGGCCTGCCTGTACACGCATAGGCGCCATCAGGACCCGAAGGCACGTCTGTTTATGGATTTTATGATCGCGAGAATTGGTAAGATCGTCAACGCGTTGGGCGAAGGGGGTTGATTGGGGCTCCCGCCACTGTTCGCGCCCTTCGGGCGCTGCACAGCGTTGGGCCCGGCGCTGCGGCATGGCCGCAGCGTGGGAACGCCCTTGAGTTGCGGAACGCCTAGATCAGGAGAAACCGCGCCGTACCTGAAAGGTGCGGCGCCCGGCCCAACGGGAGGAACCCGGCAGGGTGATCGACGGGCGGGAGGGGCCCTGCGTTAACTGCCGCGATAGGTCGAATAGCCAAAAGGTGAAAGCAGCAGCGGTACGTGATAGTGCGCATCAGGATCTGACATGCCGAAACGTATTGGGATCTTGTCCAGAAACAGCGGATCTTCTGCCGATTGCCCCGTTGTGCGCAGATAATCGCCAGCGTCAAACACCAATTCGTATGTACCGATCGCAAAGGCGTCCTTTGGCAAAATGGGACTATCCGTTCGGCCATCAGCGTTTGTTGTCATCTGGGCGAGGATATGGCGCGCCTCACCCGCTACGCTGTAGAGCGTGATGTTCAACCCTTGGGCCGGACAGCCGCGCGCGGTGTCCAGAACGTGCGTTGTCAGATAGCCTGCCACGGCATTCTCCTGTGATCTGCAATTTGCTTTGCCACAGTCTGGCGCAAAGTTCTAAAATATGGAAATGCCAAAAGAACCGGAAACTGCGTTCGGATTAGTTTGATAATCATCCGGCTGTTTCTGGGCTATGGCTGAGGACAAACAAAAGAACGGACACCCATATGCAGCCCCCTCGTTATCCTCGCGACATGATCGGATACGGTTTGACACCGCCCGACGCTCAATGGCCCGACGGTGCCAAGATCGCGGTTCAAATCGTGCTGAATTACGAAGAAGGCGGGGAAAACAACATACTTCACGGCGATGCGGCCTCCGAAGCTTTTCTGTCTGAAATCGTCGGGGCCGCGCAATGGCCGGGTCAGCGGCATTGGAACATGGAGTCGATTTACGAATACGGCGCACGCGCCGGGTTCTGGCGGTTGCACCGGCTTATGAAAGACCTGCCAATTACGGTCTATGGTGTCGCGACCGCGCTGGCCCGGTCCCCAGACCAAGTTGATGCAATGAAGTCTGCGGGATGGGAGATCGCCAGCCACGGTCTGAAATGGGTTGAGCACAAGGATATGCCCGAAGCAGAGGAACGCGCCCAGATTACCGAAGCGATCCGCCTGCATACCGAAGTCGTCGGCCATCGTCCGCGCGGCTGGTACACGGGGCGCTGTTCCGAGAATACGGTTCGATTGGTCGCTGAAGAGGGCGGGTTTGACTATGTCGCTGACACCTATGCGGATGATCTTCCCTACTGGGTCAACGCAGGCGAAAGGGATCAGCTGATCGTTCCATATACCTTGGATTGCAACGACATGCGCTTTGCCACCCCACAGGGTTTTAACGCGGGCGACCAGTTTTATTCCTATCTTAAGGACAGTTTCGACGCGCTCTATGCCGAAGGCCAAGAGGGCACGCCCAAGATGTTGTCAATCGGGCTGCATTGCAGACTGATCGGGCGTCCCGGCCGGGTTATGGCGTTGAAACGGTTTCTCGACTATGCGCAGAGTTTTGAGGACGTATGGTTCGCCACCCGCTTGCAAATCGCACAGCATTGGGCCGCACATCACCCGCCGAGCCGCCATCCGAAACCGTCCCAGATGGACCGCGCAACATTCGTCGGCACTTATGGCGGCATTTTCGAGCATTCGGCCTGGATTGCCGAGCGCGCGTTCGAGCTAGAGCTTGGCCCGGCTCATGACACTGCGGGTGGATTGCACAATGCGCTGACGCGTATGTTCCGGTCTGCCTCGGATCACGAAAGACTGAGCGTTCTGACCGCGCACCCGGATTTGGCAGGCAAACTGGCGCAGGCGAAACGTCTGACACAGGAAAGCACGTCTGAACAGGCATCAGCCGGGTTGGATGCGTTGACAGACGCCGAGCGCGCGGCGTTTACGGACCTGAATACTCGTTACACCGAGAGGTTTGGTTTCCCTTTCATCATCGCGGTGCGGGATCACGACAAGGCCTCGATCCTGCAGGCGTTTCAGCGGCGGATTGAACAGGATCGCGAAACGGAATTCCGCGAAGCCTGCCGTCAGGTTGAACGCATTGCCGAGTTTCGGCTGCGGGACATTCTTCCGTCATGATGCAGATCGTCGCCCGTCCGCTGACCGCTCAAGCCTTTGCGCCATACGGAGACCTGATTGAGGCTGCGGGTCAACCAGACAAAATCATAAACCAAGGACAATGCGGCCGTTTCCATGACCGTGCCCAGATGGATTTCGCTGACGGACGCGCGGGTATCAGCCTGTTTAACGCCAATCCGCGCGCTTTCCCCTATGTGTTGGATTTGGTCGAGCGGCATCCCGAAGGCAGCCAAGCCTTTATACCGATGACACCTCAACCGTTTCTGGTCGTGGTCGCACCAGATGCCAATGGAATGCCCGGCCAGCCCGTTGCCTTCCTGACGTCACCCGGTCAGGCCGTAAACTATCATCGGGGCACGTGGCATGGTGTTTTAACGCCGCTGCATGGTCCGGGCCTGTTCGCGGTTGTTGACCGCATCGGTGCCGGGGCGAACCTTGAAGAACACTGGTTCGACACGCCCTATGAAATTGTCGCCCGCTGACGTCGCCAATCAGCGGCCAACCATCAGTCGGGCGACATCCAGCATCCGGGCCGAGAAACCCCATTCGTTGTCGTACCAGCCAAAGACGCGGACCTGATGGTCGCCGATCTGCCGCGTCTCTGGGCCAGCGATGACAAGCGACTCGGGGCGGGTCCGCAAATCGGACGAAACCAAGGGCTCGTCCGTCCAACCCAGAACAGGAGATTGCGCAACGGCCTGACGCAGGTTGGCCTCGAACAAATCCGCAGACACCGGGTGTTCAAGAGTCACGATCAGATCAACCGCCGAGACGCTGGCCGTGGGAACCCGCACCGCCGCGCCCGAGACGCGACCGGCCAGATGGGGCAGAACCTCGTCAATCAGCTGCATGGCGCTGGTGGTGGTGGGAACCATCGAAAGTGCGCCCGCGCGGGATCGGGCCAGATCTCCGCGTGGTGCGTCCACCATTGGCTGGCTGTTCGTATAACAGTGGATGGTCGTCATGTGGCCCGATACCAGGCCACCGATCCCATCTAGAACCTTGACCAAAGGCGCCAGACCGTTCGTCGTGCACGAGGCGTTCGACACGATGCGCGCATCGCCCAGCCGGTCTTCGTTTGCCCCCAGTACAACGGTAACCTCGGTCGCCGGAGACGGGCCGGAAATCAACACTTTCCCCGCACCCGCCGTCAGGCCCTGGCTGGCGACATCTGATGTGCGTGCAACGCCGGTGCAGTCCATCAGGACATCGACGCCGGTCAGATCCACACGAGACAGATCCGCACTGTGGGTCACCGGTATCGCCATCCCGTCGACGATCAATTCGTCAGCAGAGTGTTTAACATCGCCAGCATAGGGACCGAATGTGCTGTCGTATTTGAACAGGTAGGTGCAGGTTTCCAGCGGTGCAATGTCGTTGATCAGCACCAGCTGGATACCACTGTCCTGCGGCATGGCCAGAAGCTGCCGCAGGATCGTGCGGCCGATCCGGCCGAATCCGTTAATCGCAAGTTTCATGCGCAAGCTATGGCAGCGGGTTGCGCTGACCTCAATGCCCGTTTCGCCTTGGGGTCAGTTGCAACTGACCTGCGAAAAGAACTGGCCCGAGATATTCTGGTACATGCTGCCTCGGATGGGAGTGCACCCGGTGGCCTGCTGGATCGCTGCGATGGCCTGCAGGGTGCGCAGGCGCGGCGGCGGCCCAAACGGGTTGAGGTTGTTGTTGTCCCGCGTCGCGCGATACACGACCGGAGCATCCGAGACCTGCGTGATCGCCCAGGTCCGGCTGAAGACCGAAACCGATTTGGTCGGTTCCTTGGCGACCACAGGGGTCGCGTTAATAGCCGTAAGGCCGATGACGGCGGCCAGCGCCAACATTGATCCACGCAGTACCATTGAACAATCTCCAGTGCTAAAAACTGCGGGTATTTCATCAGATTCGACCGGTCCTGTGAAGCCCCGAGCCCAAGAAACCCACCGGAAACTCAGCGTTTAGACAGGGTTAGGGGCATGTGACGGTTCACATCCTTGTAAAGAAGATAACGAAACCGTCCCGGTCCACCGGCATAACAGGCTTGCGGGCAGAAAGCGCGCAACCACATATAGTCGCCGGCTTCGACCTCGACCCAGTCCTGATTCAGCCGATAGACGGCTTTACCTTCAAGCACGTAAAGCCCGTGTTCCATCACATGGGTTTCGGCAAACGGGATCACGCCGCCCGGCTCGAACGTGACAATGTTGACATGCATGTCGTGGCGCAGGTCTTGCGGATCGGCGAAACGGGTTGTGGCCCAACGCCCCTCGGTACCGGGCATCGGGGTTGGGGCGATGTCGCGTTCATTGGTGATGATCGGATCAGGGGCGGGCAGGCTGGGAACGGCTTCATAAGCTTTGCGGATCCAGTGAAACCGGGCAATATCTTCGCCGCGATTGTGCAGGGTCCATTCGGACCCGGCTGGGATATAGGCATAACCCCCTGTCTCCAACACATGAACGTTGCCGTTCAGCGTCAGGGTTGCCGAGCCTTCGACCACGAACACTACGGCCTGTGCGTTCGGGTCGGTTTCGGGGCGGTCGCTGCCACCACCGGGCTGAACCTCCATGATATACTGCGAGAATGTTTCGGCAAAACCACTCAGCGGGCGGGACAGAACCCAAAGCCGGGTGTCCTGCCAAAAAGGCAGGTAACTGGTGACGATGTCACGCATCGTCCCTTTGGGGATCACCGCATAGGCGCCAGTAAACATGGCGCGGTCAGTCAAAAGCTGGTCTTGTCCGGGATGTCCGCCTGACGGCGCATAATAGGTGGGCTGTGCCATTTGATGCCTCTGGTTCGGGTTTCTCGCACTATGGGGGGATTGGACAGGCGCTTATAGCGGCGCGATCGCAATAGGTTTGTTCGGGAATATTTGAAGGTTGAAACCTCTTGGGGTTGGCCATGCGGGTTCACATGTCTATCCTTGAATGAAAGTGCATTTCAGAATTGTGAGGCCCCATGAATTCTCTTTTCTCTCTTACAGCAGCAGGCGCTGTGATAATTGGCCTCAGCGTTGCTGCGCAGGCCAAGCCATTGTCGCGGATCATCGCAGAATCGGGGTTGAGCCCGGACGATTTCACACTGCTGACGGCCGCGGCAGACGGATTGTTTCAAGGCAGTACGCCACAGGTTGGTTCAGAAGCTACGTGGGCCAGCACGGAAACCGACGCAAAGGGTACCGTCACCGTGCGGGATGTGCGCGGCAATTGCGTGCATTTGCAGCACTTGATTGAACCGGCCAATACCGATCAGATACGTGAGGTCAGAACGCGACGTTGCCGCGACGCGGGCGGCAATTGGATTCTCACGCCTTAAAGAGCGCTAGTATCCGCGCGCCCGGTCCACTTCGTGCAACAAGGGCGTGCCACTGTTGAGGCGCTCGAAATTCTCGGCCACATCGCGCAGAGCGTCGCCCAGATGCCAGCCAGAAACGTGCGGGGTGATTGTTACAGCCGGATGTGTCCACAAAGGGCTGTCTGCGGGTAAGGGTTCGGTTCGGGTGACGTCCAGAACGGCACGACCGGGCCTTCCCTGATCCAAAGCCGTGATCAACGCGGCCTCGTCAATCAAATCTCCGCGTCCGGCATTCAGCAACTGGCTGCCGGGTTTCATGGCCGCCAGCATATCGGGTCCGAACAAGCCGACCGTTTGTGGGGTCGATGGCAGAATGGCACAGACATGGTCACATGCAGACAACAAATCGGGCAGGGCGTCCTCGCCATGCAGGCATGTGACACCGTCGATCTGCTTGGGTGAGCGACTCCAGCCCATGACCTGAAACCCTACCGCGCGCAGCATCATTGCGCTGCGGGCGCCAATATGACCCAAACCCAGCACTCCGACCACAGTGTCCGGCGAATAGAGCGGCGCCTTCGGGGACCATTCCGATCGGTACTGCGCAGCCTCGTGGAAGGGCATGTTGCGCTGTTGACGCAGGATATAGGCCACGAACCACTCGGCGATGCCTTGCGCAGGCGCGTCAGGTTTCAGGCGCGTAACACGCACATGGTCGGGCAGGTTGGGGTTGCCGACAATCGTTTCGACGCCTGCGCCCAGTTTTTGCACAAGCTGCAGATTGGGCAGGCGGGCAAGTTGATCATCGCTGAGTCCTGCCAATGCGATCATTGTAATGTCGCTGGGGTCTCCGATCGTGGCGGGGGTGCGTACGTCCAGACCGGGCTTCAGTGCCCGAACATCCCGCGCGATATCGCTGTCGCTCATCCAATCGGACAGACCTGTCTCTATCAACAATGCCATTTTAACCTCCCCCGAACAGTTTGATTGACTTGACGTCCCGTCCTAGCTGGACATCTTGACGGCAGCTAAGTCATTCTCGGGCCAAAGGTAAAGCCCGGTCACCGGGTCGGAGGAGGAAAACCCATGAACATGTCATTCGGCCTGCGTGATGAGAACGCTCAACTGTTACAACGTGTGGCAGACATGATCCGCGATGAGATCATGCCGCTGGAGGCAGAGTATCACGCAGAGATCGGCAAAGGGGATCGTTGGCAATATACAGAACGTCAGGCCGAAATCCTTGAGGGCCTGAAGGCAAAGGCCAAGGCTGCGGGGCTTTGGAATTTCTGGCTGACCGACAGCGACAAAGGCTTTGGTCTTTCCACCGTGGAATACGCTTATTTCGCCGAAGAGATGGGCAAGACCCCATTGGGCGCCGAAGTCTTCAATTGTTCGGCCCCGGATACCGGCAACATGGAGGTCTTCGAACGCTACGGGACCGAAAAGATGAAGGAACAGTGGCTGAAACCGCTGCTCGAAGGTGAAATCCGCTCGGCCTATCTTATGACCGAACCGGATGTGGCCTCGTCGGATGCGACGAATGTGTCGATGTCTTGCGTGCGGGACGGCGATGACTATGTCCTGAACGGCGAAAAATGGTGGTCGTCGGGGGCCGGTGATCCGCGATGCAAGGTCTATATCGTGATGGTCAAAACCGCCGGGGAAGAGCAGCCTAAACACCAGCGGCAGTCGATGATCGTCGTGCCGGCCGACACACCGGGTGTCGAAATTCTGCGCCCGATGGAGGTCTATGGCCATGACGACGCGCCGCATGGGCATATGCATATCCGGTTCACCAACGTGCGCGTTCCGGCTGAAAATATACTGTTGGGTGAAGGGCGTGGCTTCGAGATTGCTCAGGGTCGTCTTGGGCCGGGGCGTATTCACCATTGCATGCGCGCCATCGGGCAGGCCGAAAGCGCGCTGGATCAGATGTGCAAACGGTCCCTGCAACGCGAGGCGTTCGGTAAGAAGCTGGCCCAGCTTGGGGCGAATTTCGACATCATCGCCGAATGCAGGATGGAGATTGAGATGGCGCGCCTGCTGTGCCTCAAGGCTGCGTGGTACATGGATCAGGGCGATGCACGCGCGGCAGCACCGTGGATCAGCCAGATCAAGGTTGTGGCCCCGCGCGTAGCCTTGAAGGTGATCGACGAGGCGGTGCAGATGTTTGGTGCGCAGGGGATCAGTCAGGACACACCGCTTGCCACGGCTTGGACCCATGTGCGGACGTTGCGGTTGGCCGATGGGCCCGATGCGGTGCACCGCCGTCAGGTCGCGCGGGCTGAGCTGAAGAAGCACACGCAGGAAAAAGTCTGAGCAAGGTCATGGTTTCCAATCCGGACGTGAGGGCGCAATCCTATTTCCACATTCGACAGGACGGTGCGTTTGTGGGTAACGACCCCGCGCGCGGCCCGTGGTCGGCCGTGCACTGTCATGCCGGGCCGGTCAGCGGATTGGTCGTGCGCGCGGCGGAAACCGAAGTCGGGCCCGAGAAGATGTTGACCCGGCTGACGGTGGATTTATTGCGGCCATTGCCTTTGGCTGGATTGCGAGTCGCTGCCGAAACCACGCGCCATACAAAGACATTGGCGACAACGCGGGTGACCGTGCACGATTTGGATGACACGCTTTGCGCTGTTGCAACGACGATGCATCTGGTGCGCCGTGATCTTGGGCCAGTGCCAAACGTGACGATGCAGCCCCCTCGGTTGGATGATGCGGTCACGGGTCCTTTTCCAATTGGCGAAACACGTCACAATCTGCCGGGCTTCGCCAACCATTCGGACATTCTGTATCCCAAAGGCGGAAATCAGGCAGCCGGTCCGAAAACCGTTTGGATGCGCACGCCGCCGCTTTTGGCCGATGAGGCACAGTCGCCGATACAGGCCCTGTGTCCGCTGGCAGATTGCGGGAATGGTATCTCGTGGAACGCGCCCACCACCGAGATGGGGTTCATGAACACCGACCTGACAGTGCAAGTTCACCGCGAGCCAGTTTCGGACTGGTTGGCGTCAGAGTCATTGTGCCATTGGCAACCCTCGGGCATCGGGATGTCTCAGTCCGTACTTTATGACACAGAGGGTCCGGTCGCGACGGCGCTGCAAACGCTTGTCTTATTTCCGCCGGATTAAACGGTTGGCCGGATTCTGCGTGCTGTCTCAAAAGTGCGTTGTCGCTGCGGGGCCGAAACCCTATCTTTCTCACATGCGCTGGATATTGACCCTTTTCACCTTTTGCTTGCCAGTCCCGGTCTTGGCTCATCCCCACGTGTTCATCGACACGGGGCTGGAGTTCATCGTCGATGACGCAGGCAATCTGACACATGTGCGGGTAACCTGGGCTTATGATGAGCTGTATTCGCTTTTCGAGCTTGAGGACAGAAAACTTGATCAGGATGGCGACGGTATTCTGAGCGAGAGCGAACAGGCCTTTCTGGCCGGGTTCGACGCGCAGTGGATCGAAGGGTATAACGGCGATCTGGTGGTGCGTGCAGATGGCCAGATCATCCCTCTGTCGGGTCCGATGGAACCTACGGCCACCACTGATAACGGCCGCATTGTCTCGACCCATCTGAGGGCTGTTGAGGGCGAACCGGTCGCAGCGGCGGCTTTGTCAGCGAAGGCGTTCGATGAAACCTACTACACAGCATACGAGGTTACGCGCCCGGTAACAGTGTCCAGTAACCTGACCTGCCAGATAGAGCGGACGGATCCCGATATTGACGGCCAGCTCGCCCAGATGCGGGCGTTCTTGCTGACCCTTGATGCCAATTATGATCTTGAGGAGAATGACATCCCCCTGGTTGGTGAAAGCTTTGCGACCGAGATCCGCGTTTCATGTCCAAGTACCTGATTATCCCGGTCCTCCTGTCGCTTGGCCTGCTGCTGTGGTTCTGGGGCAGCGGCGGGTTTGACAGCCTTGCTGCGTGGGCCGCCGGCGAACAGCGGGAGTTTCAGAACCAGATCGCCCGATCCCTGCGCGCCGCCCGCGCGGAACAACCCGAGGCTGTCGCGACCCTTTTAACTGTTTGTTTTGCTTACGGGTTTTTCCACGCCATAGGCCCGGGTCACGGCAAAGTCTTGATCGGAGGGTACGGGCTGGGGCGCAAGGTGGCCTTTTGGCGTTTGTCCGCGATCAGCGTGCTGTCCAGTCTGGGGCAGGCCGTCACTGCAGTGGTTCTGGTGTATGCCGGGGTTCTGGTGTTCCAGATGTCGCGAGACAGTTTGGTCGGCACAACCGAACAGGTCATGGCGCCCGTAAGCTATGGCGCCATAGCGGCAATTGGCCTTTGGCTGGTGTTCCGGGCGTTACGCAGTTTCGCCAGGCGGTACCGGGCGGATCGGACACAGGTCCATCATCACCATCATCATCATGACGGCCACGATCACGATCATCATCACGATCATGACCACGAGGTTTGTTCGGATTGCGGGCATCGGCACGGTCCTACAGCGGAAGAAGTGGCGCAGATCGGGAATTGGAAAGAGGCTGCCCTGCTGATTGTGGGCATCGCTGCGCGTCCCTGCACCGGGGCGCTATTTGTGTTGATCCTGACGTGGCAGATGGGCATCGCGATGGTTGGAATCGCCGGTGCTTTTGCAATGGCACTGGGCACGGCGACAGTGACAACACTGGTCGGTTGGACCTCATTTGGTTTGCGCGGCGGGTTGCTGGCCTCGGCCTCGGCCACCCGCTTTGCGCAGGTTCTGGCGCCGACGATCGAACTCGTCGCGGGTCTGGTGATCGCCGTTATTGCCAGCGGGCTGCTGCTGCGCGCGATTTAATCGAAAACCGGCTGAGGATATCCAACCCGCGCCAGATACAGACCTTGCGGCGGACAAACTGGCCCGCAGGCGGCGCGGTTCTGGGCCGCAAGCGCGTCTTGCACATCCTCAGGTGTCCAAGCGCCTGCGCCGACCCTTTCTAAAGTGCCAACAAAGCTGCGCACCTGATTGTGCAGAAAAGAGCGGGCGCGAACGTGGAAATGCACCTCTGGGCCCGAGAACCCGTCGGTTTGTTCCACCCGCAATTCATCCAGTGTTTTGACCGGGCTGGCCGCCTGACAGATCGAGGACCGGAAGGTGGTAAAATCATGCCGCCCAATCAGCGTATCCGCACCGTCCTGCATCGCCTGCACGTCCAAGCGATGATTGATCTGCCAAACCTGCCCAGCATCATGTGTGGCTGGCGCACGACGCATCAGGATACGGAACAGGTACTGCCGTTCGACCGCCGAAAACCGGGCGTGCCAGTCGTCATCGACCTGCGCCGCCTGCACAATCGCCACAGGGTGGGGTTTAAGGTGATAATTCAATGCTTCGGATAGACGGAACGGATCCCAGTCCTTGATCAGATCACAATGGGCGACCTGTCCCAGTGCGTGAACGCCTGCATCGGTGCGGCCGGCAGCTGCGATGGTATGCGCGCCGGGTTGGATGCGCGACAGGGCCTCTTCGATCGCCCCTTGCACGGATGGCTGATCCTTTTGCCGCTGCCATCCGGCAAACGGCTCTCCTTGGTATTCGACTTTCAACGCGTATCTTGGCATGGGCCGCTGGTAGCGCGACGCGCCGCCACGGGCAAGAGCGGGAAAGCGCTGGCATGTAAGGCGGTGGCTACCTATCTTGAGCGAAACAATAAAAGCGGGGCGACGGTTTGGTCATCTCTTCCCTGGCAGACAGTCTGGTGCGCGGCGTCGAGTCCGTGGGCGATACCGTGTCAGAAGCCTTTTTTGAACCAGTGATCCGGCTGGGCGTGACCGGTTTGGCGCGGTCCGGCAAAACGGTATTCATCACGTCACTGGTGGCAAACCTGCTGGACCGTGGGCGAATGCCCGGATTGGTGGCGCAGCAAGAGGGGCGGATCAATGCGGTTTACCTGCAGCCGCAACCCGACGACACCGTGCCTCGGTTCGATTATGAAAACCACCTTGCGGCGTTGACCGGGCCTCAGCCACACTGGCCAGACAGTACCCGCGCCGTGTCCGAGTTGCGCTTGTCCTTCAAAGCACGTCCATCCGGGCTTTTGTCGGGTTTGCAGGGACCACGCACTGTGCATCTGGATATTGTCGACTATCCGGGTGAATGGCTGCTGGATCTGGCTTTGTTGGACAAAACCTATGAGGCTTGGTCGGCAGAGACGCTCGAACGCATTACCGCGCGTCCACAGGCTGCCACGTTTCTCACTCAGGCCAATGCTGCCGATCCGGCGGACACGCATGACGAACCCACCGCTCAGGCGCTTGCGAAAGCGTTTGCAGAGTATCTGAACGCGGCCCGTGATGCGGGGTTCTATGATTGCACACCGGGGCGTTTTTTGTTGCCCGGTGACCTGGCTGGTTCGCCGGTGTTGACATTCGCGCCGCTGCCGGTTGATCGACCTGCGCCCCGGCGCAGCCTGCACCGCGAAATGGCCAGAAGGTTCGAGGCATATAAGTCGCAGGTCGTTAAGCCGTTCTTTCGGGATCACTTCGCGCGGATCGACCGGCAGGTCGTTCTGGTGGATGCGCTGGGCGCGATTCATAAGGGTCCGCAAGCGGTCGAAGATATGCGCCGCGCGATGGCAGATATCCTGTCCGCATTCCGTCCCGGCCGAAACGCTTGGCTAAGCCGATTGCTGCTTGGAAAACGGGTCGAGCGCATTCTGTTTGCCGCCACCAAGGCCGACCACTTGCACCACCAACAACATCAACGTCTGACCCATATCATGGAGGCGCTAATTCGTGACGCCCGCGACAGGGCCAGCTTTGCTGGGGCGGACACGACGGCCTTATCGATGGCCTCATTGCGCGCGACAACCGAGGAAATGCGTTTGCATGATGGGGTAGAATTGCCCTGCGTTCGAGGAACGTTGATGGATGGCAAGCAGGCGGCGTTTTACCCGGGCGAATTGCCGGATGACCCTTTGAAACTGTTGGGGGCGGCGCGCAATGGGGCCGAAGGTTGGCTTGACGCCGAATACGGGTTCATGTCCTTCGCCCCTGCCAAACTGACCCTGCGCCCCGGAGATGGGCCGCCCCATATTCGGCTGGATCGCGCAGCGCAGTTTCTGATCGGAGATCGCCTGTGATCGCAACTCTGCGCCCGGCTCGCAGCACCGATGCCGGTGCGACCGGAGAGATTCTGCACGGTTTCGCGCGCGAGAACGACTGGATGCCAGAGCTGCACACTCAGGCCGAGACCATCGCTTTCTGTGGCCGTATGATAGATCAGGATTGGGTCACAGTGGCTGAACTGGACGCCCGCGTGGTGGGTTTTCTGGCTTTGAACGGGACAGAAATCCATTCCTTGTACCTAAAAGCCTCTGCCCGACGGCAAGGCATCGGACGACACCTGCTGGACCATGCCAAATCCCGGCGCACGCAGCTTTCGCTGTTCGCGTTTCAAGCCAATCTGTCCGCGCGGCAGTTCTACGAACATAACGGGTTTGTCGAAGTTGCGCGTAGCGATGGGGCCGATAACGATGAAAACCTGCCGGACATTAAATATGTCTGGATACGAGAGGGGGCAGAAAATGGCTAAAGGTCCTGTGCTGATCGACCTCGAGGCGGACGAGCCCACCGTGGACGTGGCGAAGGCGCCTCCGGTGCCTGAAATCGGGCAACCTCAACGGCAGGCGATGCAGGGCGTGGTCCGGCTTGCAGCTCGCAGGCCCTCGCGGCTGGCGCGTTGGTTCTGGGGGCTGGCCTTAACTGCTGTTGGCGCAGTTGTGTCCATCGCGTCGTGGGATTTTGTGAACGGGCTTTTGCTGCGTGCGCCGGTTTTGGGTTGGGTCGTGACGGGGCTTTTTGCAGCGCTGGTGTTGGTCGCCCTGATCATCGCGCTGCGTGAATTGGCGGCAATCGCACGGTTGTCTCGTGTTGACGGGATAAGGCAAGCGGCGGACACAGCGTTGGCCGAGGATGATCTGGCACAGGCACGCGCGGTTACGACCAAGCTTATTGCTTTTTACAAGGGTCGGGATGAAACCAAATGGGGTCGTGACAAGCTGACCGAACGTATGGGGGAACAGTTCGACGCCTCGGGGCTGCTGACCTTGGCCGAAGATGAATTGCTTGCCCCATTGGACGCCGCCGCCAGCCGCGAGGTCGAAGCGGCCGCCCGTCAGGTGGCCACTGTTACGGCCCTGGTGCCTTTGGCGTTGGCAGATGTCGCCACGGCTTTGGCTGCGTCGCTTCGGATGATCCGGCGCGTTGCTGAAATCTATGGCGGTCGCGCCGGGTTTCTGGGGAGTTGGCGGCTGACCCGTGCGGTTTTTGTTCATCTGGTCGCAACCGGAGCAGTCGCGGTTGGCGATGACTTGCTGGAGCCCGTTTTGGGCGGCTCGGTTCTTAGCAAACTGTCCAGAAGATTCGGCGAAGGTTTGGTCAATGGGGCCCTCAGTGCCCGTGTCGGTGTGGCCGCAATGGAGGTTTGTCGACCTTTGCCCTTCTCTGACCGTCACAAACCCTCGACAAGGGGAATGATCAAGCGGGCCTTGGCGGGTTTGTTTTCCAAAACTTGACCTGCCGCAAGGTGCTGACGTCCACTGGATGGCATACCAGACCCGGAGCCAGCCATGACCGAGCACGGACACAGCCAACAGGAAATAGCCGAGCGTATCAACGCGCCACCCGGCCGCGGCGTGCTGCGCGATGTCGTGTATGGGGGCATCGACGGATCAGTGACCACCTTTGCGATCGTGGCCGGGGTTGCTGGGGCTGGCCTTTCTCCGTTCATTATCGTGGCGTTGGGGCTGGCCAATGTTTTGGCAGATGGCTTCTCGATGGCGGCGGGCAACTACTCTGGCACAAAAGCTGAATTGGACAACATTCGCCGCATCCGCGCGATCGAGGAACGGCATATCCACTTGTACCCCGACGGCGAGCGAGAAGAAGTGCGCGAGATTTTGGCGCAGAAAGGTCTGTCGGGGCGGGTGCTGGACGAGGCGACCGACGCAATCACTGCAAACCACGACAACTGGATCGATCTGATGATCGAAGGGGAATACGGGCTGGGCAGTGTCGACCCTCATCCTCTCAAGGCGGCGATGGCGACCTTTTGGGCATTTCTAATCGCGGGGATGGTGCCGCTGTTGCCCTTCCTCGCCGGGGTGGATCAGGCTTTTACCATTTCCGCCTGGATGACGATGGCCGTGTTTTTTGCCATCGGTGCACTCAAAAGCCGGTGGTCGCTGGCACCTTGGTGGCGGTCCGGGGGCGAGACGTTTCTGATCGGCGGAGCTGCTGCCTTGATCGCGTATCTAGTCGGGTCGCTGTTTCATCCTTGACGGGCTAGATTGATCCGGCTTGGCGCAGGTGCTTGTTGACGGTAACAAAAATAAACTCGGGCCTTTCATTACCTGTCCAACAACTACTTTAGTTGCGGGTTTCCGGCGATTGCGGTGGTGCAGATCATCTTCGGGCAGTTAATCGTGCGCCTCACGTCTGGCTGCATTTAGACCTGAGTTATACCTGCGAACTGGCGGATTTTCTGACTGTTGCCCAACGGGCGTCTCGGGTAGCCTGACGGTGAAACCAACCGGAGAGCCCATTGGAATCCTTGCTTGTTCTTGTTGGATTGATCGTGCTGGCCATCCCGGTAGGCATCGTTTTTCTGATTGTAAGTCACACCCGCCTGCGCCGTCGGGTTGAGCAGTTAGAGCAGGATCTTCGCGCGCTGGGTGGGGATGTTTCCAAAACCAGCGTTGCACCACCCCGACCCGAACCGCGCAAGCCGACCGAAAAACCGGACAAAGCGCTGAAACCCGCCCCGTGGTCCAAGGCGCAGACACCCCAACCCGCTGCCGAGCAGACACCGCCTGCCGCCGTAGTGTTTCGTGAGGACCGGTTTACCGCGCTTTCGACCTGGTTGCGAGAGAACTGGTTTTATGTGGTGTCCGCCCTTTCACTGGCGTTGGCAGGGATATTCTTGGTTCAATACGGTGTCGAAAATGGGATGTTGCCTCCGTCCGCCCGTGTGATTGCCGCGTTGAGTTTCGGTGTGGTGTTGATCGTGGCCGGAGAAGTGATCCGCCGCAGGTTTGGAGATGATGAAGCCTCGGCCACCGCATATTTGCCCTCGGTTTTCTCGGGCGCCGGTCTGGTTACCCTGTTCGGAGGCATTCTGGCTGCTAGGCAGCTCTACGACTTGATCGGCCCCGAAAGCGCGTTGATTGCAATGGTCGTTGTTGCCCTGTTGGGGTTGATCCTTGGCTGGTTCCACGGCCCCTTGCTGGCTGCTGTCGGTCTGATCGGGGCCTTTGCAGCCCCCTTTGTTGTTGGCGGTACGTCCAAGGATCCGGGCTGGCTATATGCCTATTTCTTTGTGATCGCCGTTTTGGGATTGGGGATCGACACAGTGCGCCGCTGGGCGTGGATATCCGTCCTGACTCTGTTTGGTGCCTATGCCGCTTGCCTGCTGCTGGTGCTGTCCTCACCGCTGACAGAACCGTATTACCTGATCTGCGTCACAGCGTTGGCCGTGATTTCCATTGCGATACCAATTCGGCGTGTCTGGCCCGATCATGAGGGCGCGATGATCAGCCAGATCATCAGTCGCAAAACGGGCGATGCATGGCCCGAATTTCCCACGCGGGTTGCCTTTGGCGCGGTCGCCGTTAGTTCCGCGATTCTTTCGGTGCATTGGGCTGATAGCCCGGCGGAGTTCTGGCTGGGCGTTACCTTGCTGGCGGGGCTGGCGCTTGGCTTGATGCTGTGGGGCAGGCGGGCGGAGGCATTGCAAGATGCGACGATATTGCCAGCGCTGGGCCTTGTCTGGTTCGTTCTGATGCATGGCTGGGATAACGGCATCGTTCTGCGCCACTTCGCTGAGACCTATGCCGAAACCGCCGAAGCGGATTACCCCTGGGTGGTCACAGTCTTGATAATTCTGGGTGGGGTGATTTCCGTCACTGCGGCCTGGCGCTCGATGCATGCGCACAAATATGCGGCCGGGTGGGCTGGCGCCGCTGCGGTCTTTGCGCCCGCGTTGGCCATCGCTCTTGAGGCCGGCTGGCACCCTGCGACTGTGATCGGAGCCTACCCGTGGGCACTGCATTGTATCGCATTGGGTGCGTTGATGGTCATCTTTGCCGAGCGTTTTTCGCGCGTTGACGGAGATCAACGGATGCGCGCGTCGCTGGCGACGCTCTCGGCTTTATCCTGTTTGACCTTTGCCTGCGGCATTGTCCTGAGTTCTGCGGCGCTGACCATTGCTCTGGTCGCGATGGTAGTCGTGGCCGCCGCGCTGGATCGCAAATTCAACCTGCCGCCGATGAGCTGGTTCATCTGGGCTGGTGTCTTCACGGTCACGGTGCGGCTGGTGTTGAACCCGGGGCTTGACTGGGCCGGTACCGCCGCGATCCTTGAAATGACACTGGTCTACGCGGTCGCAACCCTTGGTTTCCTGTCGGGTTGGTTGCTGATCCGCTCACTGAATCGGCCTGTTGCAACTCTATTGCTAGAGAGCGCCACCTGGGCCACCGGGGGTATATTGCTGTCTTTGCTGCTGGAACGCTGGTTGCAGAGTTTTGGCGAGGGCAACGCCACTAATAGCCACTGGGGGCTGGGCTTACTGGCGATAATCTGGTTGCTTCTGGCCTATGCGCAGGTTCAGCGGTTCGAACTGGGCGGAAAGCTGAACTATGCTCGCTATTTGCTTGCGGCGTTTTTTGCTGGGCATGGTCTTTTCCGATTGGTTCAGGCGTTGGTTGATGCGAACCCGTTGCTTAACAAGGTTGCGTCACCGGTTCTGGGTCTGCCGTTATTGAACACGCTCGCGGTCGCTTACTTGTTGCCTGCACTGGCAGTTGGGCTCTCGGTCTGGAGGATTCATGCGACTCCGCTGTGGCTGAAGCGCGCCAGTTGGGGCTTGAGCGGTGGATTGACGGCTGTCTGGTTAGGGCTGATGATCCGTCATGTTTGGCAGGGCGCGGCCGGCATGTATGAGGGCAACGGCGTGACCCAGCCCGAGCTTTACACTTACACCATTGCTCTTCTGGTAATCGGGGCGGTGGTTTTCTACCAGTCGCTGGCGCGCCGATCCGACCTGATGCGCAAAGCCGGGCTGGCGGTGATCGGGCTGGCGGTGGCCAAGGTGTTCCTGATCGATATCGCCGGGCTTGGCGGACTGATCCGGGTGTTCTCGTTGCTGGCTTTAGGGTTGGCTTTGGCGGGTCTGGCTTGGCTTAACCGCTGGGCGCAGTTGCGCCATTCGCCGCATGGGCCGGAACCTCTGGACCATTGAGGGCGGGCGTCCTATAAGCGCGGCCATGTATGACCGGATGGCCATCATTATTCGAATTATATCCCCGGCGCTCTGACATCCTGAGACGCCGGGCAAAGGTGTTTGAGACCTCGCACCGACCGCTTCGATCCACACGACCAGATCATCCAAAGGACGCCCCCAATGTGCGCCGAAACACCTGATTACAAAGACACGCTGAACCTGCCCAAAACCGATTTTCCCATGCGCGCTGGCCTGCCCAAGCGCGAACCCGCATGGCTGGAGCGTTGGGAAACCATCGGCGTCTATGACCGCCTGCGCGAGAAGGAAGGCCGCACGCCCTTTACTTTGCACGATGGCCCTCCCTACGCGAACGGCCACCTGCATATCGGACACGCGCTGAACAAGACCATCAAGGACATGATCGTGCGGAGCCATCAGATGATGGGCCACGACGCGCGTTATGTTCCCGGCTGGGACTGCCACGGCTTGCCCATCGAGTGGAAGATCGAGGAGCAGTACCGCAAGAAGGGCAAGAACAAGGACGAGGTGAACATCGTCGACTTCCGTCAGGAATGCCGCAAATTCGCCGAGGGCTGGATCGACATCCAGCGCGAAGAGTTCAAGCGCCTTGGTATCACCGGCAACTGGCCCGATCCCTACATCACCATGGACTACCACGCCGAGGCGGTGATCGCGGATGAGTTCATGAAGTTCCTGATGAACGGGACTTTGTATCAGGGTTCCAAGCCCGTGATGTGGTCGCCCATCGAGAAAACCGCGCTGGCCGAGGCCGAGGTCGAGTATCACGACAAGGAAAGCTTCACAATCTGGGTCAAGTTCAAGGTTGTGAATGCGGGCGATCTGGATGATGCGTTTGTGGTGATCTGGACGACGACTCCATGGACCATGCCGTCGAACAAGGCGGTCGTCTTTGGCAAGGACATCTCGTATGGCCTCTACGAAGTCACCGGCGCGCCCGAGGAATGCTGGGCCAATGTGGGTGACAAGTTCCTGCTGGCCGATAATCTGGCTGCTGATGTGCTAGGCCGTGCCCGTTTGAACGACGACCAGTGGACCCGTGTCCGCGACGTGACCACGGATGAGCTGGCAGGTGTGCAACTGACCCACCCGCTGGCCGGGGCCGAGGGCGGCAATGGCGAATGGGACGACATCCGCGACTTCCGCGCCGCTGAGTTTGTGACCGATACTGAAGGTACGGGGTTCGTCCACTGCGCGCCGTCCCACGGGATGGAGGAATTCGAACTCTACCGTGATCTCGGGATGCTGGAACAGGTCATCACCTATAACGTGATGGACGATGGCTCTTTCCGTGCGGACCTGCCGTTCTTTGGCGGCAAGTACATTCTGTCCCGCAAAGGCGGTGAGGGTGACGCCAACAAGGCCGTGATCGACAAGCTGGCCGAGGTCGGTGGGCTGCTGGCGCGCGGCAAGATCAAGCACAGCTATCCGCATTCGTGGCGCTCGAAGGCTCCGATCATCTATCGCAACACGCCGCAGTGGTTTGCATCCGTGGACCGCAAGCTGGACGATGGCATGGGAGAGATGGGCGACACCATCCGCGAACGCGCCCTGCGCTCGATTGATGAGCTCGTGAAATGGACCCCGCAGACGGGTCGTAATCGCCTGTATTCGATGATCGAAGCCCGTCCGGACTGGGTGCTGTCTCGTCAGCGCGCCTGGGGTGTTCCTCTGACCTGTTTCACCAAGAAGGGCGCCTTGCCCACCGACGCGGACTACCTGCTGCGCAACGCCAATCTGAACGCGCGGATCAAGGCTGCGTTCGAAGAAAACGGCGCGGATATCTGGTACACCGACGGGTTCAAGGAGCAGATCCTGGACGGTATCGCCAACCCGGATGAATATGATCAGGTGTTCGACGTGCTGGATGTGTGGTTCGATAGTGGCTCGACCCACGCCTTTGTTCTGCGCGACCGCGAGGACGGGACCGAGGATGGTATCGCCGACGTTTATATGGAAGGTACCGACCAGCATCGCGGGTGGTTCCATTCGTCCATGCTGCAGGCTTGTGGCACCAAGGGCCGTGCGCCGTATCGCAACGTCGTGACTCATGGCTTTACGCTGGATGCCAAGGGCAACAAGATGTCCAAATCGCTGGGCAATACCATCGTGCCGGAAGAGGTCATCAAGCAATACGGTGCCGATATCCTGCGTCTTTGGGTGGCCCAGACCGACTATACCGCCGACCAGCGGATCGGGCCTGAGATCCTGAAAGGCACTGCCGACAGTTATCGCCGTTTGCGCAACACGATGCGGTTCATGCTGGGATCGCTGGCGGATTTCACCGAAGCCGACCGGGTCGAACCGCAAGACATGCCGCGCCTGGAGCGCTGGGTGCTGAGCCGTCTGGCCGATCTGGATGAACAGGTCCGTAAGGGCTATGCCGCCTTCGATTTCCAGGGCGTGTTCAGCGCCGTGTTCACCTTTGCCACGGTCGATTTGTCCTCGTTCTATTTCGACGTGCGCAAGGATGCGCTCTATTGCGATGGCGACAACCTGCGCCGCCGCGCCGCGCGAACTGTGCTGGACATCCTGTTCCACCGCCTGACCACATGGCTGGCCCCGGTTCTGGTCTTCACCATGGAAGAGGTCTGGCTGGAGCGGTTCCCGGGCGATGACAGTTCGGTCCATCTTGTGGATTTCCCGGACACACCCGCCGATTGGCGACATGCCGAGCTTGAGGCCGCCATGGCCAAGGTGCGCCGCGTGCGCCGTGCCGTCACCGCAGCGTTGGAAATCCAGCGTCAGGACAAAGTGATCGGGTCCAGCCTTGAGGCTGCTCCGATTGTGTATGTCGAGGATCAGGAAACCCGCGATCTGCTGGCCACGTTTGATGTAGACGACATGTGCATCACCTCAGGCCTGACAGTCAGTGGTGATCCTGCTCCGGCAGAGGCTTTCCGTGTGCCCGAGATCGAGGGCGTTGCGGTGGTGTTTGAAAAGGCTGAAGGCGAGAAATGTCAGCGGTGCTGGAAGATCTTGCCGGATGTGGGTCTTCATGCCCATGCGGGTGTTTGCGGTCGCTGTGACGAGGCTTTGGCTTAGCGTCCGGCGTTGGAGTTTTGCGAGGCTCTGCCTCGCGCTCCGAAGTATTTTTGAACAGAAGAAGGGCGGATCGCCCTGAATGGGGTTGCGGGTGTGGCGAAACATCTGCAACCCTTTTTCTATGCCGATGATTGCCGTTGATACTCAGTTTGGCCGCCTTGGGGTTGAGGAAACCGATGGGGCGCTGACGCGTCTGGTTTGGGACGGGGTGGATGACGGGCCGGTCACGCCTTTGTTGCGTGAGGCTGCGGCGCAATTGCGGGCCTATGACCGAGGCCAGTTGGACCGGTTTGATCTGCCATACCACATCGCCGGATCGAAGTTTCAGCGGCAGGTTTGCGACCTGATGTTTGCCATTCCGCTGGGCGAAACGCGGACCTATGGCGAGATCGCCAAAGAGCTGGGTCAGCCGCCGCAACCCGTAGGACAAGCCTGCGGAGCCAATCCAATTCCCGTTATCATCCCGTGCCATCGGGTGTTGGCGGCAAACGGGCTGGGCGGGTTCTCGGGCGAGGGCGGTGTGGAGACCAAGGTCGCCTTACTGCGACACGAAAGGGCGGCGGGTTTGCTGATCTGAGGAGCGGATTTCTGTTGCAATCCCGTTGCTTGAAGCTCAATTTATCTCATATTGAGAACTCAAGGGATCAAAGATCATGACAGCTCATACAGACCCTGCCGCTCGTAAGAAGGCCATTATTGACCGCTTGATGTCGTTGGAAGAACAGGAACTGGCAACCGCTCAGGCCCACTACGATGCGTTCATGAAAGAGTCGCAGCTGGATGATCGCGAAGGACATGACAAGGACGACATTGCGGCCTCTCGGGAAAGTGCCGATCTGGCGGCGGCGTTTGATGCGCCGGTTCAGGCGCATCACGCCAAGATCGACGTGATCGAAAACACCGATTTCAGTGTGACTGATACGGTCAAGCCCGGAGCCGTGGTCAAGTTCAACAATCGGCGCTTTGTCGTCTGTGTATCGACCACGCGGTTCGAGGTTGAGGGCAAGACCTATATGGGCATCTCAACCCAAAGCCCGATTTATCTGACGATGACGGGGCTGCAAGAAGGCGACGTTTTCACCCATAATGGCACCGAGTTCGAGGTGCAGGAGGTTCTTTAACTCTTGCGCTGGGGGATCACCTGCTGGGCGATCCCTGCAAACACCAGGTAGAGGCTGGTGATCACGAGCCCCCAGTGTGCCCAGCTTTCGGGGTGGAAATCGACCCAGGCGGCCCAACCTGCGAAGAAGGTCCAGGCAAGCGCCATCGGCAGGGTCAAATTGCGCCAGCGCTCGGTGCGGACGGGGTGGACGAATTTCAGCGGTAGGAACATCGCCAGCGACAGCAGCGAGACCAGCAGCAGGATCACCCAGAAATTCGGCTCGAGCGCGAAGATCACGATGACGAACATATTCCAGCAGCCGGGAAAGCCGGAGAACGAGTTATCCTTGGTCTTCATCCGCGTATCCGCGAAATACATGGCGCTGGCAAAGGTGATGACGATGATGGCGAACCAGCCAGTCCAACCGTCCATCAGTCCGGATTTAAACAGGGCGAAGGCCGGGATGAAAACATATGTCAGGTAATCGATGATTAGATCCAGCAGAACACCATCGAATTCAGGCGCATTGTGCTTGACGTGGTAATGCCGCGCCAAAGGGCCGTCGATTCCATCCACGATGAAAGACACAACCAGCCACAGATACATCAGGCTCCACTTTTCCTCGACGGCGGCCAGCATGGCGAGCATGGCAAAAACTGCACCGGTTGCAGTGAAAAGATGAACGGATAGAGCTTTGAATCTGAGTGTCATTCGCGTGTCATGTACGAAGCGTGCCCAAGATGCAAAGCAAAAAGCCGGGACATGCGAAAATGCATTGCGTCACGCCTTGGGATGGGTGCGGTCGTACACCTCCATCAGGCGGGTTGTGTCGACGGCGGTATAGGCCTGTGTGGTTGAAAGTGAGGCATGACCCAGCAATTCTTGTATCGCGCGCAGGTCCCCTCCAGCGGACAAAAGGTGGGTTGCAAAGCTGTGCCGCATGGCGTGTGGGGTCGCTGTAGCAGGAAGCCCAAGTTGCTGACGGGCTTTTGCCATAACCGCCTGAATGGCGCGAGGGTTCAGCGCACCACCCCGCACACCGCGAAACAGAGGTTTGTCTTTGGCCAGCGGATGCGGACACAGGGTCGTGTAACGATCGACGGCCGCCTGTGCGGCAGGCAAGACCGGCACGATCCGTTCTTTGTTGCCTTTGCCGACGATTCGCAGCGATTGGGGTAGAGGAGCGTCGGCACCAGTCAGGGAAAGGGCTTCGGAAATCCGTAGGCCGCAGCCATAAAGCAAGGTGACTACGGCCGCATCGCGGGCCGAAATCCAATCGCTGGTCGATTGCAGCTCGACTGTTTCTATCAAGGCGCGGGCGGCGTCTTCGGCCACGGGGCGGGGTAGCTTTTGGGTGAATTTGGGGGCACGCGTTGACAAAACGGCTGTCGGCTCGAACCCTTCCCGTTCCGCCAGCCAGCGATAAAAGGTTTTAACTGCAGATAGCTTGCGCGCCAAGGACCTTGCGCCGACGCCGGAACTGCGCTGATCGGCCATCCAGGCGCGCATGTCGGATACTGTAATTCGCGCCAAAGCGGCCAGCCCCTGGCGTTCGCTGTGGTGCAGAGTCATGAACGACAAGAATTCGGCCACGTCGCTGCGATAGGCGGCCTGCGTATTTTCCGAGCGCCCGGACAGGGCCACAAGTCCCTCAAGCCAATGCTGCAACGCGTCGCGGCAGGCCGGAGAGATCAGGCTCATGACAGCCAGTTGCGCATTGAACGTTCGAACACGCCGGCGAAAAAGGTCAGCAGATCTGTTCCCAGTTGCGGAGTGAAATGGTTGGGGTCCTTCGCGCTCATTATAATCATGCCCGGCAGGCGACCCTCGCCAAGATCCAGTCTCATGCACGCCTCAGACCGCAGGTGGTCGGCTTGCTCGCCGAATATGCGGTGGGTGGGATGAATGACTTCACGTAACACGACCTCACGTGCGGGGCCGCTGCGGTCGAATGTCAGGTAGTTGTCGACAAAACCGGGTTCGACAACGGCCAATGCACCGCCCAGTTTCTCGATAGCCGGGTCTTGCTGCAGGGCAGTGGTTTCCAGCACCAGAGTGATGCGATCAACGCGCAATATCTCGGCCACATCCGTACCGAGCGTGCGCAGGAAGTCTTCGAACCCTGTGGGCTCCAGCAGGCGCAAGATTGCGCGGTGGACCTGATTGGTGCCTGCAAGGTTTTCGTAAGCGGCGGCGATCACCGAACGGTGCGTGTCTTCAAGCCGATCCAGTCGTGCTTCGAGACGTTGCATGGCGATGCCACGCAGGTCGATGATGTTGTCTCCGCGCGCCCGTTCGTTGGCGGCGACAAGCGCCTGCATCAGGTCCTTGTCGTCGAGAACTGCGTCAGGCTCGGCCAGAATCGCCTCGCGGAGAGTGTCCTTGAGTTTGGTATTGCTGCTCATGTCCCGTCCGGTTTTTTTTATGTTTTGCCGCCTTATAGCACGGCTGGACCGATTTGCCTTGGGAAAAGTGAGCTTGCGGAAGGATTTCCCGTCTTTTGCGCAACGGGGGCCTCTCCCGCCTGCAAGACCCTGATCTGCGATCAGGGCTGGCAGTTGAGCCGGGCGCGGTGCCTTGCAGCACCGCGCGGCAGCTTCAGGGGTCAGAGGATTTTCTGACCGGTCTTGGCCCAGTCGGCCAGGAAGGTTTCAAGCCCCTTGTCGGTCAGCGGGTGATCGGCCAGTTTCTTGATTACGGCAGGCGGAGCGGTGATCACGTCGGCGCCGATGCGGGCGCTGTCTGTTACGTGGTTCACGGTGCGGATGGACGCGGCCAGAATTTCGGTCTCGAACCCGTAATTGTCATAGATCTGGCGGATATCGGCGATCAGGTCCATGCCGTCGAGGTTGATGTCGTCCAAACGTCCGATGAAGGGCGAGATGAAGGTCGCACCTGCCTTGGCGGCGAGCAGCGCCTGATTGGCCGAAAAGCAGAGCGTCACGTTGACCATCTGGCCTTCGTCAGAAAGGGTTTTACAGGTTTTCAGCCCTGCCCATGTCAGCGGAACTTTCACGGCGATGTTCGGCGCGATCTGGGCCAGCTTGCGGCCTTCGGCGATCATGTCGTCGGCTTCGGTGGCGACGACTTCGGCGGATACGGGGCCGTCGACCAGATCACAGATCTCTTTGGTGACTTCCAGAATGTCACGACCTGATTTCAGGATCAGCGAGGGGTTGGTGGTCACACCGTCCACCATGCCCAGATCGTTCAGTTCGGCGATGGCGTCGATCTCGGCTGTGTCTACGAAGAATTTCATGAGGGCAGTCCTTTGATGGGTTGGCCTTGGTCGCGGATGGCTTTACCCCAATAACACCGATGCTGAAACCCCCGACCCGAGGAGATGCGGTGAGCGCGCAGGAGTATTTCGACCAGGGTGAGCTGGTGGCTGTGCTGACCACACAGCCCTTGGACCGGACGCTGGACTATAAAGCGCCCGAGGGCGGGTGTTTTCTGGGCGCGTTTGTCGAGGTGCCGCTGGGCCCGCGCAAGGTACTGGGTGTGGTTTGGGGGCCGGGGCAGGGCGGTTTTGATCTGGCCAAGGCGCGATCCGTGATCCGTGTGCTTGAGGTCGCGCCGATGCGCGAAGAGATGCGTCTGTTTCTGGGCAAGGTGGCCGATTATACGCTGACACCGATGCCTGCGATGCTGCGGCTGGCAACCCGCGCGCCGGGGTTGGGCGATCCGCCGTCGATGCGAAAAATCTATCGTTTGGGTGATGCCGAACCCGACCGTATGACCGACGCGCGGACCCGAGTGCTTGAGGTGCTGCGCGAATACGGAGGGTTGGCGTTCACGTTGAAGGAACTAGCCGAGCAGGCGGGGGTGACGTCCTCGGTCGTCAAGGGGTTGGTCAAGCAAGGCGCGGTGCGCGAGGAAGACAGCCCACGTGATTTGCCCTATCCCCGGCTGGATCCGGACTTGCCGGGCAAGACGCTGACCGGGGATCAGGCCGACGCTGTCGCGCGATTGCAGGCCGGGCAACGGTCCGGCGACTATGGCACGACACTGCTGAAGGGTGTCACCGGCTCGGGCAAGACCGAGGTTTACCTAGAGGCCGTCGCCGAAGCCCTGCGCATGGGGCGGCAGGCGCTGGTTCTGTTGCCCGAGATCGCCCTGACTGCCGAATTCCTGACGCGGGTCGAGGCGCGGTTCGGCGCGCGGCCTGCCGAATGGCACTCGGGTGCCACCATGACCGAGCGCCGCCGGGTCTGGCGCATGGTCGGGCAGGGGGAAGCGCAACTGGTCGTCGGCGCGCGCTCGGCGCTGTTTCTTCCGTTCCGCGATCTGGGGTTGGTGGTGGTCGATGAAGAACACGACACCTCTTATAAACAGGAAGACGGCGTGCATTACAGCGCGCGGGATATGGCGGTCCTGCGGTCCTCGATCTGCGGGGGACGCGTGATTCTGGCCAGCGCGACGCCGTCGCTGGAAAGCTGGGCCAATGCCGAGGCCGGAAAATATGAGAGGTTGGACCTGACCTCGCGCTTTGGGGCGGCAGTGCTGCCCGAGATGAAGCCCATCGACATGCGGGCCGAGCAGATGCAGCCGGGGACATGGATTTCGCCGTCGTTGCGGCAGGCGGTGCGGCAGCGGATCGAACGCGGGGAACAGTCGCTGCTGTTCATCAACCGCCGTGGCTATGCGCCAGTGACGCTGTGCCGGGCGTGCGGCGAACAAATTGCCTGTGATCATTGCGATGCGCGGATGGTGGAACACCGGTTCCTTAAACGCCTGATGTGCCACCAATGCGGTGAGACCAAGCCGATGCCCGACACCTGCCCGTCCTGCGGGGTCGAAGGCAAGCTTGCTCCGGTTGGTCCGGGGATCGAACGGCTGGCCGAAGAGGCGGAGGCGACCTTCCCCGAGGCCAAGATCGCGATGCTCAGTTCTGATCTGTTCGGTTCGGCCCGCGCGCTGAAGGCCAAGATCGAAGAGATTGCCGAGGGCGACGCGGATATTGTCATCGGCACGCAGCTGGTAGCCAAGGGGCACAACTTTCCAAAGCTGACTTTGGTGGGAGTGATTGATGCCGACCTGTCGCTGCACGGGGCCGACCTGCGGGCAGCGGAGCGCACATTCCAGCTTATGCGGCAGGTTGCAGGCCGGGCGGGACGGGCGGATAAGCCGGGGCAGGCGCTGTTGCAGACGTTTCAGCCTGAACACCCGGTGATCCGCGCCATCCTGTCGGGCGATGAGGAAGGGTTCTGGAAGGCCGAGGCCGCCGGGCGTCAGGCCGCAGGCGTCCCGCCCTATGGGCGCATGGCCGGGATCGTGCTGTCCGGGCCCGAGGTCGGTCCGGTTTTCGACATCGGCAACGCGATGGCACGCAACGATGCGCCGCTACGTGCCATAGATGCCCAAGTCTTCGGACCTGCGCCCGCGCCAATAGCTCGAATACGCGGGCGGCACCGTGTACGCCTGCTGGTCAAAGCCCCCAAAGGCGCGCCGATTCAGGATGCTATCGCCCGCTGGATTGCGCCCCTGCGTCTGAAGGGCGATATCCGCCTGACCGTCGATATCGACCCGCAGAGTTTTTACTGACCTCTGCACCGGTGCAGACCGCCTGTGCGTCTGCCCCCTCGCCAAACCGAAAAAATGAGCGTAGAGCGGTGTCATGCTGAAACCCATGCCGCTCTCTGATGCGCAGAGCCTTCCGTTCTGGCGCCGTCCCATAACGCTCTTGTTCATGATGGCGTTGATGATGCCCATTGCGTTCAACGCGTGGAGCGCGCTGCTGAACAATTTCGTCATCGAAGTGGCGAATTTCGACGGAGCGGATATTGGTCTGCTGCACACCGTTCGCGAAATTCCGGGCTTTCTGGCCGTTGGTGTGATTGCGGTGATCATCTTTATCCGCGAGCAAGTGTTGGCGATGATCTCGCTGATGATGCTGGGCGTTGCGACTGCGATCACGGCGTGGTTCCCCAGCCTTGGCGGGCTGCTGTTTGTGACCTTGTTCAGCTCGATCGGGTTTCACTATTACGAGACGGTAAACCAGTCGCTGCAGCTGCAATGGTTGCCCAAGGATCGCGCACCGCAGGTGTTGGGCTGGCTGGTGGCCATGGGTTCAGCGGCGACAGCAGTGGTTTACGGGTTGATCGTGCTGACATGGGACCGGTTCGATCTGTCCTATAACCTCGTCTTCATGGCAGCGGGCGGCGTGACGGCCTCGTTGGCGCTGTTCTGCCTGCTGGCTTACCCGCAATTCGATGCGCCAACGCCGCAGACCAAGAAACTGATCCTGCGCAAACGCTATTGGCTGTATTACGCGCTGCAATTCATGGCCGGTGCCCGGCGGCAGATCTTTGTCGTCTTCGCAGGCTTCATGATGGTCGAGAAATTTGGGTTCGAGGTGCATGAGCTGACCAGCCTGTATCTGATCAATCTGGTGATCAACATGGCCGCCGCTCCGATGCTGGGCAAAGCCGTGTCCGTGTTCGGCGAGCGCCGCACGCTGATCTTTGAATATGCCGGTCTGGCCATCGTGTTCGCGGCCTATGGCGGCATCTATTGGTTTGGCTGGGGCGTGGTGCTGGCCGCGATCCTTTACGTGATCGACCACGTGCTGTTCGCGCTGGCATTGGCGCTGAAAACCTATTTCCAGAAAATCGCCGACCCTGCCGATATCGCACCAACCGCAGCCGTGGCGTTCACGATCAACCACATTGCCGCTGTATTCTTGCCTGCGTTGCTGGGTTTGCTGTGGGTGGTCTCGCCCGGCGCGGTGTTTACGCTGGCGGCAGCGATGGCGATGATCTCGCTGGCCTTGTCGTTGCTGATCCCGCGCCATCCCGAGCCGGGCAATGAAACCATCCTGTCAAAATACGCCCCGGCTCCTGCCGAATAAGCCAGCGCTTGACCTTGCCTGCCCGGCGGCCTAGGCGCAGGGGAAACCCAAACAGGAGGCCCCCATGCCCACATTCACTGCGCTGACCACTCTGATGGGCAAGAAAGCCGCCGAAGGCTTGGGCGAAGCAATGGAGCGTCTGGAGCCGGAACCCACCGGCGTTGGTGTGTTCGAGGTCGAGGATGGCTCGGGCCTGTGGGAAGTTGGTGGCTATTTCACCGAAACCCCGGATGAAACCGCGCTGGCCGTTCTGGCCGCCGCATTCGAGGCCAAGCCCTTTGTCGTCTCGGAACTGCCCGAAACCGATTGGGTCGCTCATGTGCGACGCGAACTCGCCCCGGTCGAGGCCGGGCGGTTCTTTGTCTATGGCAGCCACGACGCGGACAAACTGCCCGAAGGCCGCATTCCCCTGCTGATCGAGGCCGCGATGGCTTTTGGCACCGGACACCACGGTACGACGCTGGGGTGCCTCAAGGCGCTGGATCATCTGCTGAATGAGGGGTTCCAGGCGACGAAGGCGGCCGATATCGGCTGCGGCACCGCTGTTCTGGCCATGGCCGCGGCGCGGGTCTGGCGGGGTGATATCATCGCCAGCGATATCGATCAGGTGGCCGTCGATGTGGCCGAGGCGAACCTGAAAGCCAATGGCATGGCCGGACAGGTGCAGTGTGTCGAGGCGGCGGGGTTCGACCATCCCGACCTGAAAGCGCATGCGCCCTACGATCTGATTTTTGCCAACATCCTGAAAGGCCCTCTAGTCGCGTTGGCACCCGAGATCGGGGCGAATCTGAACGCTGGCGGGTATGCGATTCTATCTGGAATCCTGAACGAACAGGCCGATGATGTGGTCTCGGTTTATTCTCAAAACGAGTTCAATCTTACCCAAAGATCCCAGATTGGCGAGTGGACGACGCTAATCTTAAGCAAACAGGGCTAAATTCGGGCCATTTACAGGAGTTTTGTGGATTCCTGCCACTTTTTTGGCGCAATCTCTTTTTACCGTTCAAGCATGGATATCGGGGGCGGTTTGTGGAGGCTGCCATGACTGGAAAACAACTGGAATTTGATCAGCGCATTCATCGCCTGAACAAAAAGCACGCAAAACTCAGCCGAGGCTATCGCGCGACGATGCGCAAAGATGGTCTTGTCGTTATGAGGCCGCAGCGTGTTCAGTCGGCTGTGCCGTTCAAAGTTCTTGTGATGGCTTTTTTGGGCTTTATCGCATTCAAAACTTTCTTGCTTACGAGCTTAGGTTCTGGCGGGTATCAGTATCGCGTGGACAGCCTTGCCGAAGGCACTCAGGTCGAAAAAGCTGGTGCGTGGATCATGCAGATTGATCCGCTTTCTTCGTTTCTCTCAACTCAGGTCGCCAAATATTTGCCCTGAGTTTCGTCTGCTCTGACGAAAAACGCCGCGCATAGATGAATGCGCGGCGTTCTTCTTTGCCCCCGAGGGAGAAAGGGGCTTGTGAGTGGTGGGGGTGTGCTAATCCCTACCGGCGGCCTTCTGCCACGACGTCGATGTCGCCCCGGCACAGACCGATATCTTCCAGTTCGCGATCTGTCAGACCGCTCAGCGCATTACGGGTCATGCGGGCGTCATTCCATTCGATAACGGCGCTTACGGCCGATGCAAAAATTCCGCCGATACGGCCAGCAGGGCCGAGTGAGCCAGTGGTGGCGCGGGTGGTATCCAGTGCAGCCATATCCTGTTTCCTTCTGGTTAGAGTTCCATGAGTGTCATTCGATTTGACGGGCATTTAGGGATGTCGTTCTGACACTGCAAGTGATGAAAACGCATGTGTCCTATGCGTTTTTTGCAAGTCTCGGAATTTGTGAAAACCCCTTAATATTATGGCCATTTTACGGTCATAAAACATGTCGAAAACAGGCTTTCTGCTGTCGTAAATTGACTGATTTGTCGGTGGCGAAACAGGTCTGTCGTTTTTAGCCCGCCCGTCAATTCGCTTGGAAAATGTTCACGCTTCGTGCTAACCCGTAAGAAAGATCACAAAAACCCGAGCAGGCTGGGGCACAACATGCGGATTTTGGGCATTGATCCGGGGCTACGAACCCTGGGATGGGGCGTCATCGAATCGCATGGCAGCCGCCTGAGCCATGTGGCCAACGGGCTGTGCAAATCGGATGGGGATGATTTGGGTGAGCGTCTGTTGTCTCTGCACAACCAGATTGTCGAGGTGATCGCCGAACACGCACCCGATCAAGCCGCGATCGAGCAGACTTTCGTGAACAAGGATGGCGCTGGAACGCTGAAACTGGGTCAGGCGCGCGGGGTTGCGCTGCTTACTTTGGCGCAGGCGGGGTTGCCAGTAGGGGAATACGCGCCTAACCGGGTCAAGAAAACGGTGGTAGGTGTCGGGCACGCCGAGAAAGAGCAGGTCTTGCACATGGTAAAGCTGCAGCTGCCCGGTTGTCAGCCCAAAGGTGCGGATGCGGCAGATGCGCTGGCGATTGCGATCTGTCATTCCTACTACGGCACGGCGCCGCAGGCGCGGATGAAAGAGGTACGCGCATGATCGGAAAACTCACAGGACGACTGGATTACCGCGCGGCGGATCACGTCCTGATCGACGTGCGCGGGGTTGGGTACATCGTCTATTGCTCGGACCGGACCATGGCGGCGCTGCCGGGTGTGGGTGAGGCGGTCTCGATCTATACCGACATGGTCGTGCGCGAAGACCTGATGCAGTTGTATGGTTTCTTGTCTCTGGTCGAAAAGGAATGGCATCGGCTGCTGTGTTCCGTTCAGGGCGTGGGGGCCAAAGTGTCTTTGGCGATCTTGTCGGCGCTTGGCCCAGATGGCGTCAGCCGCGCGATTGCCTTGGGCGATTGGGGCGCGGTCAAGGCGGCCAAGGGTGTGGGGCCGAAGACGGCGCAGCGCATCGTTCTGGACCTGAAAGACAAAGCGCCGGGTGTGATGGCCATGGGCGGCACCGTGACCGAGGCGATGGATGGCCCTGTGCTGGAAACGGTCGAATTGGTTGAGCCCGCGCCTGCGCCGAAACGCGCTGCGAAACCGGCCTCGGGCAATGCGGCGGCCTCGGCTGGTGCTTTGTCGGCGCTGTCCAACCTGGGGTACGGCCCGTCCGAGGCGGCCTCGGCCGTGGCTGAAGCGGCCGCCAGCCTGCCGGATGCGGGCGAGGCCGAGTTGATCCGGGCTGCGTTGAAATTGCTGGCTCCGAAAGGCTGAATGAATGACTGACGCCGATCCCACTCTGCGCCCTGACCCTTTGCCCGAGGATAACGATCGCGCCCTGCGCCCTCAGGGTCTGGACGAGTTCATCGGTCAGGCCGAGGCGCGCGCGAACCTGCGCATTTTCATCCAATCGGCTCGTCAGCGGGGCGAGGCGATGGATCATACACTGTTCCATGGTCCTCCGGGCCTTGGCAAGACAACGCTGGCGCAGATCATGGCGCGCGAGCTGGGGGTGAACTTCCGCATGACCTCTGGCCCGGTGCTGGCCAAAGCGGGCGATCTGGCGGCGATCCTGACCAATCTGGAATCGCGCGACGTTCTATTTATCGACGAAATCCACCGCCTGAACCCCGCCGTCGAAGAGGTTCTGTACCCGGCGATGGAGGATTTTGAGCTGGATCTGGTGATCGGCGAAGGCCCCGCCGCGCGCACCGTTCGGATTGAGTTGCAGCCCTTTACTCTGGTCGGAGCGACCACGCGAATGGGTCTGCTGACCACGCCCTTGCGCGACCGTTTCGGCATTCCGACAAGGCTGCAATTCTACACCGTCGATGAACTGCACGAGATCGTCACCCGTAATGCTCGCAAGCTGGGCGCCCCAGCGGATGACGCAGGCGCGCGTGAAATCGCGCGCCGGTCGCGTGGCACGCCGCGCATCGCGGGGCGGCTGCTGCGTCGGGTGGTGGACTTCGCCATCGTCGAAGGCGACGGGCGGATCACGCAGGAACTGGCCGATGGCGCGCTGACCCGTTTGGGCGTGGACAATCTGGGCCTGGACGGTGCGGACCGGCGCTATCTCAAGCTGATTGCCGAAAATTACGCTGGGGGACCGGTGGGGATCGAAACGCTCTCGGCGGCGCTGTCAGAAAGTCGGGATTCGCTGGAAGAGGTGATCGAGCCATACCTGTTGCAGCAGGGTCTGATCCAACGAACGCCCCGTGGGCGGATGCTGGCGCAAAAGGCGTGGACGCATCTGGGTATGGCCGCGCCCAAGGGGCAAAGCGATCTGTTTGGTTGAAGCCTGAGACCAGAACTTTTATGGGTGCGCCATGGCAGCCACCCAGTGTCGAGGATTGCGTGTGACCCCTGAAGACATACAAACCCTGTTCACCCGCGAAAGCGGAGAGTTCCTGTTCGCCCGCTGGGGGCGCCCAATCGTCCCGATCGTTTTTGGGGTGCAGGACGATACGCTCGCCACCGTCAAAGGCGCGTTTGAGGCGGTTGTAACCTTGGCCGGGCACAAGATGGCCGAAACCGACCCCGAGTTGGGCGCAAACTGCATGGTCTTCTTTTTCCGCGACTGGAAGGAGTTGCTGGAGGTTCCCGATCTGGACCGCCTCATCCCTGACCTTGCGCCTTTGGTGGATCGACTGGTCGCGGCAGATGCCAATCAATACCGCGTTTTCCGGTTCGAAGAGGATGGTGCAATTCGGGCGGCGTTTGTCTTTCTGCGCATGGACAATGAGCTGTCGAAAGTTCCGGCTGAAACCCTGGCGCTTAGCCAGGTGGCACAGACAATACTGCTTTGGTCTGACACCGCTTTTCGGGCGCAATCACCGTTGGCTGTGGCAGGTGAATCAACAGTGTTGCGCCCCGATGTCGCCGCGTTGATCCGGGCCGCTTACGACCCCGTGTTGCCAGGGGCAACGCAGGATTCCGCACATGCTTTACGATTGTTCGCGCGTCTGCAAGCAAGCCACTAGGTCGAACTTCAGGGGATTTTGCTGTGGAACGCTGACAGCAATGCGGTCTCGTCGGTGAAAAAGGCTTCCTCTCCGACCAGATCGGTGACGCCGTACCTGTCCAGTTCCGCGCGCACCTTTGGTGAGACAAGCAAGAAAACTAACCGAATGCCCTGTGCGTCCAGCATCCGGTACATGTCGCGCAACGTGAAACCGGCGGAGTAGTCCACGTCATCTACGGCCGATGCTTCAAGGCAGAACCAGCGTATATCGTTTTGTGGGTCCGACGTGATCGCCCGGATCTCATCTGCAAGCCGCTGCGTGTTTGCATAATACAGGCTGTGGGAAAAACGATAGATCACCAGTCCGGGGTCAAATTGGTTGGGTGGCGCGATGGATTTGGCACGCCAGCCTTCGCCAGTTTTATTGCGCACGATCACGGTGTTTCTGGGGTGATAGCCGCGTCGCGTATGGTCGATCAGGGATAGGGCCATCGCCAGAATGATCCCTTGTTCGACTCCAACCAGCACAACAACTGCGGCGGTTGCCACTGCGATCCAGAATTCGGACCGCGCCTGGCGATAGATCGCTATCAGACCCTTTACGTCGATCAGTTTAAGCCCGATCAGAAACACGATGGCAGACAGGGCGGCGTTAGGCAGATACGCCAGTGGACCGGTCAGGAACAGAATGACAATAAGCACGATCAGCACGGTGGTCAGCTGCGCAATCTGACTGCGCCCACCCGCGCTTGCGACCATTTCGGTTTTTGTGGGGCTACCGTTAACCACAAAAGTCCCGCTGAACGCAGCGCCAATATTGGCCAGACTCAACCCGATCAAATCAGTGTTTTCGTTGAAGCGCTCTTCATACCGGGCAGCGTATGCGCGCGAGGTTGCTGCACTTTGTGCCAGGATGACAACAAAGATCGAAATGGCCGTCGGCAGCAATTGTTTGAACAGGTTCCAGCTCCAGTCGACGTTTGGAATGGACAAGGAGGGCAAACCGCTGGGGACAGGGCCAAGCACTGCAATTCCTGATGCGCTGAGTTGGAACGCCCAACTGCACAGGATGACGCCGATAATGGCGATCAAAGGCCCCGGAATTTTGTTCGACAAGCGTTTGCAGCCGAAGACGATGACTAAAACGGCAGCGGACACCAGTAGCGTACCGGAACTGATCTGATCAATCTGTTGCACGGTATCTGCCAGCTTTGCGATTGTGCCTTGTCCGGAAGTCTCGATCCCCAATAAGCCGGGGAGTTCACCGCACGCGACCTGGATACCGACGCCGGTAAGGAATCCAACAAGCACCGTTCTGGACAAGAAATCCGCAAGAAAACCTAAGCCGATAACTCGGGCAACTATCAGCAATACCCCGGCCATCAACGCCAGGAGTGAGGCAAGGGCCAGATATTCGTTGGATCCCGAAACCGCCATGCCCGCCAGCGCCGAAGCCGTAATTGCCGCCGTCGCTGAATCTGCGCCCACGACCAAATGCCGCGAAGATCCGAAGATTGCGAACAGCGCCATCGGTATAAGGATAGTGTACAGGCCAGTCACGACCGGAGTGCCTGCGATTTTGGTGTATCCCATCACCTCAGGGATCGCGAGGCAGGCAAAAGTCAGCCCTGCCAGAACCTCGGCCGGCAGTCTGGGCAGGTTCAGCGGCAGAATGCCCTGAAAAATCGGTAGCGCCCTGTTTTCTCGGCCTTTACCTGCCACGTTGCCCCCTATGCAATGTCGGTTTCTTGAGTGAGAGTGTATCGGGAGGAGCGTTGGAATACGAGCATCTGTACCTGATCACGAAAATTAACAGGTCTTGGGGATTGCAGGTGGCACGGCGGACATGCATCTGTTTGGAGTGGGGGATGCCCCGTTTGTTCAGAAGTCCTTATGTGGCCGGAATTCAGATCATGAACCAAGATTCAGACGCGTTGAAAAAGCACATTTTCCCGATCCGGGTTTATTATGAAGACACCGATATGGGCGGCGTGGTCTACCACGCGAACTATCTGAAATACATCGAACGTGCCCGGTCAGACTATGTACGCAATATTGGTAACGACCAGAACGCGATGCGGGATGCTGGCATCGTCTGGGTCGTGCGAAAAATCGAAGCTGAATACCTGGCCACAGCCAAATTCGATGATGAACTGCAGATCGAAACCTGGATCACAGCACTTTCGGGTGCCAGATTAACGATGGCACAGCGCGTGACGCGAGGGGAAACCGAGGTATTCACTGCCTCGGTCACGGCAGTTTGCATGAATGGGCAGGGTAAACCGGTGCGTCTTCCGGCAGAGATTCGCGCATTGATGTAACAATTTTGACCGCCCGGGTGGTTCTGTTGGCTTTTCATACCCAACTGCGTTAGCGTTCATCAAAACAAGGCCAAAGAAACGGCCGTCAGGCAAAAACTAAAGAGCAGGTTCATGGAAGCTGAAACGCTGGCGCTGGCGCAGGAGATCGACTTCTCCATGTGGGGGCTGTATGCCCGCGCGACCTTTATCGTAAAATTGGTGATGCTGATGCTGATCGGTGCGTCGGTTTGGTCTTGGGGGATTATCATTCAGAAAATCATCAACTATCGGGCCGCCCGGCGCGAGGCGCAGGTGTTTGATGAGGCGTTCTGGTCCGGAAACCCCCTGGATGAGTTGTTCGAACAGATCGGCACACAGCCTGACGGCAGTTCGGAAAAGATTTTCGCCTCGGGTATGATCGAGTGGCGTCGCTCGCACCGTACAGATGGTGGGTTGATTGCCGGCGCAACGGCCCGGATCGACCGGTCGATGGATGTTGCCATCGCGAAAGAGGCTGAGACTCTGCAAAAGGGTCTGCCTGTCTTGGCAACGGTAGGTTCGACCGCACCTTTTATCGGCCTGTTCGGAACTGTTTGGGGCATCATGAACGCCTTTATCGAGATTGCCGAACAACAAAACACCAATCTGGCGGTTGTGGCCCCCGGTATCGCCGAGGCTTTGCTGGCGACCGGTCTGGGCCTGTTAGCCGCGATCCCGGCGGTGATTTTCTACAACAAACTTAGCGCGGATAGTGATCGGATCGTGGGCGGTTACGAGGCTTTTGCCGACGAGTTCGCCACCATCCTGTCGCGACAGTTGGACAGCTAAGATGGGTGCGGCGGTTCAGCAAAGCTCGGGCGGGAATGGGCGCAGACGCGGACGGCGTCGCGGTCGTGCGCAGCCCATGGCCGAGATTAACGTGACCCCGTTTGTGGACGTAATGCTGGTGCTGCTGATCATCTTCATGGTGGCCGCACCTTTGTTGACGGTTGGGGTGCCGGTGGATCTGCCCAAGACGGCGGCAAGCGCATTGCCCGGTGACAACGAGGAACCCTTGACCGTGACGCTGACCGCTGATGGGCAAGTGCAGATCCAAACCACTGACATTCAGCGTGACGAACTCATCGGAAGACTGCGCGCCATCGCGTCCGAGCGCAGCAGTGACCGCGTGTTCTTGCGGGCGGATGGCTCGATCCCTTATGCGCAGGTGATGCAGGTAATGGGTGCGTTGAATGCGGGCGGGTTTTCCAATGTCGGGCTTGTGACTGACACCGGCGGTCCGACGCTTGACGAAGGTGGAGAGTGAGGCGGCACGGTGGATACCGGCACCAAGATCTCGGCTATTGCCCATGTCAGTCTGATCGGATGGGCCTTGTTCGGCGGCACGTTCCGGTCCGAACCCTTGCCTATGGCCGTACAGGATGTCTCTGTGATTTCGGCTGAGCAATTTGCGGCAATGACCGCCCAACGGGACGCGCCCGAAGTGGCCACCCCAGCCGCTTTGCAGCAACCCGAAGCTCCGGTCGAAGATGCAACGCCCCCCGCACAGGTCGAAGAAGAGCAGCCGGTGCCAGAGGTATCGGAACCGGCTGAGCCGGAGCCTGATACGGTTCCCGAAGCGGTTGAGCCCCCTCCTGAACCAGTTGTGATAGAACAACCCCCGACGCTTGAGCCTCCCGAGCCGGACGTAGTTGCCTTGCCAGTACCGCCGGGGCCCGAAGCACAGCCGCGCCCTGCGGACAGGGTTGCGCCCGAGCCCGTCGCGCCGCCTCCGCCCGAGGCCGCACCGGATGATATCGAAACACCCGCTGTGTCTTTGGACGAAGGCGCCGAGGTTCAGCAGGAACAGCAGGATCAAACCGCCCCCGAAGAGGCGACAGATGAGATCGTGACCGAGGCCGAGGAATCCAAGGAATACGCGCCCCGCAGCTCTCCGCGTCCGCAGGTTCGGCCAAACCGACCGACCCCTCCGGCGCAGCCCGAGGTGGCGGAAGCGCCTGAAGCCGAGCCCGAGACGCCTGCACCTCAGCCTGCGGATGAAAGCGCCATCGAGGATGCGTTGGCTGAAGCGTTGGGGCAGGGCAACGAACCCTCGGGCCCGCCACTGACCAGCGGTGAGAAAGATGCGATGCGTTTGGCAGTGTCCAAGTGTTGGAATGTAGGGTCGCTATCGACCGACGCGTTGCAGACTGTGGTCGTCGTCGGGTTTTCACTTACGCCGGATGGCAATGTGGTGGGCGGCAGCTTGCGCCTGATCGAGAGTTCCGGCGGATCTTCCGGCGCTTCAAGACAGGCCTACGAAGCCGCCCGGCGTGCTATCTTGCGCTGTGGAGCCAGAGGATATGACCTGCCTGCTGACAAGTATGAGCATTGGCAGGATATTGAGATTACATTCAATCCCGAGAGGATGCGGATCAAATGATAAGATTTCTGACCAGCCTGTTGCTTGGCCTGACGCTTTTGACAGCGCCGGTTTATGCCCAGAACGGACCGCTGCGCTTGGAACTGGATCAGGGGATCATCGAACCCTTGCCCTTCGCGGTGCCCAGTTTCGTGCCCGACGGTCCCGCTGCGGCTCAGTACGCGCAAGATATCACACGGGTTGTCGCAGCGGATCTCACCGGCACCGGGCTGTTCCGCGAAATCTCGTCTGATGCGTTTATCAGCCGGGTCAGTAGCTTTGAAGCTCCGCTGCAATTTGCCGACTGGAAAGCGATCAATGCCGAGGCGCTCGTGACTGGGGCGGTTAATGTTTCGGGCAACCGGTTGACGGTTCGATTCCGGGTATGGGATGTGTTTTCCGGGCAGGAGCTTGGCAACGGTTTGCAGTTCGCAGGCACTACGGATGGCTGGCGGCGCATGGCGCATAAGGTGGCCGATCAGGTCTATAGTCGCGTGACGGGTGAGGGCGGTTACTTCGACAGCCGAGTGGCCTTTGTGTCGGAAAGCGGTCCCAAGGATCAGCGCCTGAAACGTCTGGCGATCATGGACTACGATGGTGCAAACGTGCAGTACCTGACTGACAGTGCCGCCATCGTGCTGGCCCCGCGCTTTTCGCCGACGGGGGATCGGTTACTCTATACCAGCTATGAGACGGGCCAGCCCCGCATCTATGTGCTGGATGTCGACCGCGTGCGACGCAGCGAGTTGAACACGCCCGGCGGCACCATGAGCTTTTCGCCCCGCTTTTCGCCGGATGGGCGCTCGATCGTCTATTCGCTGATACAGGGCGGCAATACGGATCTGTGGAAAATGGATCTGGCCTCGGGGCAGAGCACTCGTCTGACCAACACACCTGCGATCGAAACCGCGCCCAGCTATTCGCCGGATGGATCGCAGATTGTATTCGAAAGCGACCGGTCGGGCACGCCGCAACTGTATATCATGCCCGCGAATGGGGGAGAGGCGACGCGGATCAGCTTTGGTGCAGGCCGCTATGGCACGCCGGTCTGGTCTCCGCGCGGCGATCTGATCGCGTTTACCAAGCAGAACAAAGGCCGGTTCCATATCGGCGTGATGCGCACCGATGGCAGTGAGGAACGCCTATTGACCTCGTCCTTTCTGGACGAAGGGCCGACATGGTCGCCCAATGGTCGGGTGATCATGTTCACCCGCGAAACCCAAGGGGCGAGCGGACGGGCGACTTTGTATTCGGTGGATATCTCGGGCCGGAACCTGCGCCCGGTGCGCACGCCGGATGGTGGCAGCGATCCGTCCTGGGGGCCTTTGCAGAATTGATCGCGGGGGCGGTCGGAAAAGTTCACAAGAAACCCGCGCTGTGATACACAGGCGGCAATAAACAGATAAAACAACGAGGCACTTGAAATGAACGTATTGGGCAAAGTGGTAGCAGTGGGCGCGCTTGGCATTCTGGCTGCCTGTACCAGCAACGATCCATCCGATTTGGGCGGGGGCTTTGGCAATGGCGCGAATGGTGGTGGATTGGCGGCTGGGTCACCAAGTGATCCGCGCTCGCCTGCCTATTTCCAGCAGACCGTCGGCGATCGTGTGTTGTTTGCGGTCGATCAATCAACGCTGACACCGCAGGCGCAGACTGTTTTGCAAGGGCAGGCGGATTGGTTGCTGGCAAACCCGGATTTCGTGGCGAACATCGAAGGTCACGCGGATGAACAAGGCACCCGTGAATATAACCTCGCATTGGGCGCACGCCGGGCGAATGCGGCACGGGAATATCTGATCTCGCGCGGGGTGGCAGGCAATCGCTTGACTACGGTCAGCTTTGGCAAGGAACGCCCGATCGAGATTTGCAGCACCGAGGATTGCTATTCCAAGAACCGCCGCGCGGTTACTGTGCTGACCGGCTCAACACTGGGGTAAGGCGATGAAAGTTGCAGGATGGGTCCTGGCGGCGGTTCTGACTACCGCCAGCGTGGCGCAAGCGCAAGATCAGCAGACTCTGGCGGATATTCGGCAAGAACTGACTGTGTTGCATGTGGAAATCCAGCGTCTGAAGCGTGAGTTTTCGACAACGGGCTCTCCGGCACCGAACCTGTCCGGCAGTTCGATATTGGAGCGTGTGGACGCGATCGAGGCCGAGTTGCAGCGCCTGACCCGTCAGACCGAGCAGTTGAACCAGCGGGTGCAGAATATCGTCACCGACGGCACCAACCGCATAGGCGATCTGGAGTTCCGTCTGGTCGAACTGGAAGGCGGTGACCTCAGCGCGCTAGGAGAGACCTCGAGCCTTGGAGGGGACACCGAGATTGCTACCGCGGCCCCGACCTCGCCCAGCGCACCGGTTGCGATTGATCAGGGAGAGCTGGCAATCGGTGAACGGGCGGATTTTGATGCTGCGGTGCAAGCATTGGCTGAAGGTAATTTCCAAGCAGCCGCCGACCAATTTGCCAATTTTGACGTCTCTTACCCGGGCAGCCCACTGGCGCCTGAAGCCAATCTGAAGCGCGGGCACGCTCTTGAGGGCCTGGGCGACACGCGTGAAGCTGCGCGTGCTTTCCTGGCCAGCTTTACCGGCGACTCCGAAGGCGCATTTGCGCCTGAAGCGTTGTTTGAACTTGGCTCGGCCCTTGGGCGTCTTGGGCAGCGGGATCAGGCGTGCATCACGCTTGGGGAAGTCGGGGTGCGGTTTCCCGCCTCTCCTGCGGCGACTAGCGCAACGCAGGAAATGACCTCGCTGGGCTGTCCTTGAGCGAACTTGCCGACAGGTTACGATCCGAGCTTCGTGCAGGTTTGCCTGAACGATTGCCTTCTCGACTAGGTGTTGCCGTATCGGGCGGAGGCGACTCGCTCGCCTTGTTGCATCTGATGAATGATCTCGCTCATGACGAAGGTATTGAACTGAGTGCGGCGACAGTAAACCATCATCTGCGCGCGGAAGCCGCGACCGAGGCGCTGTGGGTTTCGGACCACGCAAAGTCTATGGGTGTGTCGCATGACATTCTGGAGTGGCACGGTTGGAAAAAATCGGGAAACCTTCAGGATCAGGCGCGTCGCGCACGGTACGATTTGCTGGCGGACTGGGCGCGGCGAAACCAGATCGGTGCGGTTGCTTTGGGTCATACTGCGGATGATCAGGCCGAGACCTTTCTGATGCGTTTGGGTCGCGCGGCAGGTGTAACCGGTCTGTCCGGTATGTCGACTGTTCGTGATCGTGACGGGTTCGTCCTGTTACGTCCAATGCTGAAGATCACCCGACAAACCCTGCGGGAATACCTGACCGAGATCGGTGTCGAGTGGATCGAAGACCCTTCGAATCAGGATCGCCGGTTTGATCGTGTCAAAGCCCGTGATGGGTTGGTCGGACTTGGTGAAATCGGCATAACGGTCGAGTCTTTGGCACGGGTTGCTGATAATCTTGCACATGCCCGTGATGCCTTGGATCACTTTACGCAGGAATCCGCTGCCAAGGTGTTGGTTCCGGTGTCCGGTGATGTCTGTTTGGATCGCGAGGGCTTTGATGCTCTGCCCCAAGAGATTCAGCGCCGTTTGTTGATTGGCTGCATCCGATGGATTGCGGGCGGTGACTACCCGCCGCGCCAATCAGCGGTAGATGTGGCCCTGCATGCGATCAAACAGGGAAACGGGGCGACATTAGGCGGTTGTATTCTTGTTACAAAAGCGCAGAAAACATGGATTTGTCGAGAGCTAAACGCGATTTCGCACGAAACATGCGATCCCGACCAGACTTGGGATAAACGCTGGATTCTGTCCGGCCCCTCCGGAAGCGATTTGCAAGTAAAACCACTTGGTGAAGAAGGTATCGCGCAGGTTTCAGGTTGGCGTGATTTTGGAAAACCACGTGCGGCTTTAGTCGCCTCGCCCGCGATTTGGCACAAAGATGTGTTAATTTCGGCCCCATTGGCCGGTTTTGGCAACGGATGGCGCGCGGAAATCGTGTCGAAATGGCCCGACTTTCACTCTTCGTTTTTATCGCATTGAACCTGCTTGAATCCTCTCTATTTTAAGAAGCAACCCGGCGGACACGCATCCGCCGAAATCTTTTGGGAGATTTTCCTTGGGCAACGCTCGTAACATCGCCTTCTGGGTCGTTCTGTTTTTGCTGATCCTTGCACTGTTCAATTTGTTCAGCGGACCGGGTGGAACGCTTCAGAGCAATGAAAGAACCTATTCCGATTTCGTGGCCGCCGCGCAAAGCGGTGAAGTCAAAAACGTTACGCTGGATGGTGAACAGATTCGCTATACCACGCAAAGCGGCGCAAATTATGTGACCATCAAGCCAGCTGACGCCGAAGTCACAAAACTGCTGATCGATGAAAACATCCCTGTGCAGGCAGTCAAACAGCAGCAGTCGGGTTTCCAGTCCTTCCTGATCACTCTGCTGCCGTTCCTGCTGTTGATCGGCGTCTGGGTCTACTTCATGAACCGGATGCAGGGCGGCGGCAAAGGCGGCGCGATGGGCTTTGGCAAGTCCAAGGCTAAGATGCTGACCGAAAAACATGGCCGCGTGACCTTTGACGACGTGGCCGGTATCGACGAGGCCAAGGAAGAGCTGGAAGAGATCGTAGAATTCCTGCGCAATCCGCAGAAGTTCAGCCGTCTGGGCGGCAAGATCCCGAAAGGCGCGCTGCTGGTTGGCCCTCCGGGTACTGGTAAGACACTTCTGGCCCGTGCGATTGCAGGTGAGGCGGGCGTGCCGTTCTTCACCATTTCAGGCTCGGACTTTGTTGAGATGTTCGTGGGTGTAGGTGCATCCCGTGTGCGCGACATGTTCGAACAGGCCAAGAAAAACGCGCCCTGTATCGTGTTCATCGACGAGATTGACGCCGTGGGTCGCCATCGTGGTGCCGGTTATGGTGGCGGGAATGACGAACGCGAACAGACGCTCAACCAGTTGCTGGTTGAAATGGACGGGTTCGAGGCCAACGAAGGCGTGATCATTCTGGCGGCCACCAACCGTAAAGACGTGTTGGACCCCGCGCTGCTGCGTCCGGGCCGGTTTGACCGCAACGTAACGGTTGGCAACCCTGACATCAAAGGCCGGGAGAAGATTCTGGGCGTACACGCGCGCAAAACCCCCTTGGGGCCGGATGTCGATTTGCGGATCATCGCGCGCGGTACTCCGGGGTTCTCGGGTGCGGATCTGGCAAACCTCGTGAACGAGGCCGCGTTGATGGCCGCGCGTGTGGGCCGCCGCTTTGTCACTATGGAAGATTTCGAAAACGCCAAAGACAAAGTGATGATGGGTGCCGAGCGTCGCAGCATGGTGCTGACGCAGGACCAGAAGGAAAAGACCGCGTATCACGAGTCCGGCCACGCTGTGGTTGGTTTGGAACTGCCGCTTTGCGATCCGGTCTATAAGGCGACGATCATTCCGCGCGGTGGTGCGCTGGGTATGGTTGTGTCGCTGCCGGAAATGGATCGCCTGAACTATCACCGCGATGAGTGCGAGCAAAAGCTGGCCATGACCATGGCCGGTAAAGCCGCCGAGGTCATCAAGTATGGTGAAGATCACGTCTCGAACGGCCCTGCTGGAGACATCATGCAGGCCAGTCAATTGGCGCGCGCGATGGTGATGCGCTGGGGCATGTCGGACAAGGTTGGCAATATCGACTATGCCGAAGCGCATGAGGGCTATCAGGGCAACACTGCAGGTTTCTCGGTCTCGGCCCATACCAAAGAGCTGATCGAGGAAGAGGTAAAGCGCCTGATCCAGCAAGGGTATGAGCGCGCTCACCAAATCCTGACCGACAAGAACGAGGAATGGGAGCGTCTGGCCCAAGGTCTGCTGGAGTATGAGACCCTGACCGGCGATGAGATCAAGCGCGTCATGAACGGTGACAAGCCAACCGAAGATGATGACGAAAGTGACAAGCCGGACGAAGGCAGCGCACCCAGCGTGACGGCTATCCCAAAGACCAAGGTCAAAAAATCTCCACCCGATGGCGGGATGGAGCCGGAACCGACGGCATAGTTCAAAAACCCGGGCTAAGACCCGGGTTTTTCTTTTCTTTCCCGTGTGCCTGCATTCTAGTGGCGGCTGGAACAGAGCGAAGGAGAGAGAGACGATGCCGGTCTTACGCAAAACGGAATTCACGGCCGAAGTTGTCTGGCTTGGTCAGGTGCCGGCTGGGGCCTCCATCAGGGCCGAGGCCGCGGCCTCATTGTCTCTTGGGTTCGCGGGGGTTGCAGGAGAGCGACACGAGGGGGAAAACCGCGCGTCCTGTGTGCGCATGACAAACATCTATCCGAAGGGCACGGAAATCCGAAATGTACGGCAGCTCTCGGTGTTGTCCCAAGAGGAAATGCAGGAAACTGCGGCCGAGATGGGGCTGGACACGCTTGATCCGTCCTATCTTGGGGTCAGTATCCTGTTGAAGGGTATCCCCGATTTCACCCATGTGCCTCCGTCATCGCGCCTGCAAGGGCCGGATGGAGTAACGATCACGATCGACATGGAGAACCGCCCCTGTGTGATACCGGGACGCGAGGTCGAAGCCGATCTGCCCGGTCACGGTGCCGCTTTCAAGCCTGCCGCGCAGGGACGGCGCGGTGTGACGGCTTGGGTCGAACGCCCCGGAGTTCTGAGCTTGGGTGATTCCCTGACGTTGTTTGTTACCGATCAGCGCGCTTGGGCACCTTAAGACACAGGCTTTCCGATGCGAAACGATCAAAGTTACGTGACGCCACCCTGTAAGTGACGCTACGCCGTTTCAAGACATGATTATGTCGGAATCCACATCTATCGCCACGGTACACGACGGTATGGGTTGACCAGCGCCGACGCCCTGCGTCGGTTTTGCACGGCATTCAATCAGGGACCCTGCCCAATGAGCTATAAATCCGACATCGAAATCGCCCGCGAAGCGAATAAGAAGCCGATTCAGGAAATCGGTGCCAAGATCGGCATCGACTCTGCCGATCTGCTGCCTTACGGCCATGATAAGGCCAAGGTCAGCCAGGACTTCATCAACTCGGTTCAAGACCGCGAAGACGGCAAGCTGATCCTTGTCACCGCGATCAACCCGACCCCTGCGGGTGAAGGCAAGACTACCACCACCGTTGGCCTGGGCGACGGTCTGAACCGCATTGGCAAGAACGCGATGATCTGTATCCGCGAAGCCTCGCTGGGCCCGAACTTCGGCATGAAGGGCGGCGCTGCGGGTGGCGGTTACGCACAGGTTGTTCCGATGGAAGAGATGAACCTGCACTTCACCGGCGACTTCCATGCCATCACCTCAGCCCACTCGCTGCTGTCGGCGATGATCGACAACCACATCTATTGGGGTAACGAGTGCGACATCGACATTCGCCGCGTTGCATGGCGTCGTGTGGTCGACATGAACGACCGTGCTCTGCGTCAGATCACTGCCTCGCTGGGTGGCGTGTCGAACGGTTTCCCGCGTGAAGCAGGCTTTGACATCACCGTTGCGTCGGAAGTTATGGCGATCCTGTGCCTAGCAAACGACCTGAAAGACCTGGAAAAGCGTCTGGGCGACATCATCGTTGCTTACCGCCGCGACAAGACTCCGGTCTACTGCCGCGACATCAAGGCCGAAGGCGCAATGACCGTTCTGCTGAAAGACGCGATGCAGCCGAACCTGGTGCAGACACTGGAAAACAACCCGGCCTTCGTCCATGGCGGCCCCTTCGCGAACATCGCGCACGGCTGTAACTCGGTCATCGCGACCAAGACCGCGCTGAAAGTGGCTGACTATGTTGTCACCGAAGCGGGCTTTGGCGCCGATCTGGGTGCCGAAAAATTCATGAACATCAAGTGTCGCAAGGCGGGCATTGCTCCGTCGGCGGTGGTTCTGGTTGCCACCGTACGCGCGATGAAGATGAACGGCGGCGTCGCCAAGGCTGACTTGGGCGCAGAAAACGTCGAAGCGGTTCAGTCCGGCTGCGCCAACTTGGGTCGCCACATCGAGAACGTGAAATCCTTCGGTGTGCCGGTCGTTGTCGCCATCAACCATTTTGTCACCGACACTGATGCCGAAGTTGATGCGGTCAAGAAATATTGCGCCGATCACGGAGTCGAAGCGGTTCTGTCACGTCACTGGGAACTGGGCTCGGAAGGCTCGGCACCGCTGGCCGAAAAAGTCGTGGAAATCGTCGAAGGTGGCACTGCTAACTTCGCGCCGATCTACCCCGATGACATGCCGCTGTTCGAGAAGGTTGAAACCATCGCCAAGCGCATCTACCGCGCCGATGAGGTTCTGGCCGACAACAAAATCCGTAACCAGCTGCGCGAGTGGGAAGACGCGGGCTATGGCAACCTGCCGGTCTGCATGGCGAAAACCCAGTACTCGTTCTCGACCGATCCGACCTTGCGCGGTGCGCCCACCGGCCACTCGGTCCCGGTGCGTGAAGTCCGCCTGTCCGCTGGTGCCGGCTTCATCGTGGTTGTCTGCGGCGAGATCATGACCATGCCCGGTCTGCCCCGCAAACCGGCCGCGGAAACCATCTGCCTTAACGACGCAGGCGAGATCGAGGGCTTGTTCTAAGCCCCCAAATAAGACATCTCGTGGTCCGGGGATATCCCCGGGCCATGAGGAGACGAACATGCCCACTCTGACACCTCCGCAGGACTGTCATTCAATGCAGGAACTGCGGGTTCAGATCGACAAGCTGGACCGCCAACTGATCGAGATGTTGGTGATGCGTGCGGGATATATCGACCGCGCCTCGCAGTTGAAACCGGCCGAGGGGCTGCCCGCCCGCATCCCGGACCGTGTCGAGGAAGTGGTGCAGCGCGTGCGCGCAAGTTCGGACGATCTGGGTATGGACCCGGACCTGGCCGAACGGCTGTGGCGCATATTGATTGATTGGTCGATCGCACGCGAGGAACGTGTGCTCGGCGCCGACTGATCGGGCGTTTCAGGCGCCTGATCCGTTTTTGATAGAAGGGATGACAGGATGGTAGCCGAGGTTATCGACGGTAAAGCTTTTGCTGCGAAAGTGCGCGCGCAGGTGGCGGATCAGGTTGCGAAGCTGAAAGAGCAAAGCGGCATCACGCCCGGTCTGGCCGTAGTTCTGGTTGGTGAAGACCCGGCCAGCCAGGTCTATGTCCGCTCGAAAGGCAAACAGACCGTCGAGGTCGGCATGAACTCGTACGAGCATAAGCTGGATGCCGAGACCTCGGAAGAAGATCTGCTGGCGCTGATCGACAAGCTGAACAACGACCCCGCCGTGCACGGTATTCTGGTGCAGTTGCCTCTGCCCAAACACCTGAACGAAGACCTTGTGATCAACTCGATCGACCCGGCCAAGGATGTGGACGGCTTCCATATCTCGAACGTGGGTCTGCTAGGCACCGGTCAAAAATCGATGGTGCCCTGCACCCCGCTGGGCTGCTTGATGATGCTGCGTAACTACCACGGGTCGCTGTCGGGGATGGACGCGGTGGTTATTGGCCGTTCGAACATCGTGGGCAAGCCGATGGCGCAGCTGCTGCTGGGTGACAGCTGTACCGTGACCATCGCGCATTCGCGCACCAAGGACTTGCCAGACGTTGTGCGCCGGGCCGACATCGTCGTCGCTGCCGTTGGCCGCCCCGAAATGGTGCCGGGCGACTGGATCAAAGAAGGCGCAACCGTAATCGACGTAGGCATCAACCGGATCGAGCGTGACGGCAAGAACAAGCTGGTCGGTGACGTGGACTATGCCAGCGCGGCCGAGCGCGCAGGCGCAATCACCCCGGTTCCGGGCGGTGTCGGTCCGATGACCATCGCCTGCCTGCTGGCCAACACCCTGACCGCCTGCTGCCGTGCAAACAGCCTGCCGGAACCTGAAGGGCTGACTGTCTAGCGCGTACGATCCGCGCAAACCAAAGAATACGACGGGCCGGGAGTGGAAACACTTACCGGCCCGATTGTTTCACGGAACAATCAACGAAACTTAATCTGGCAGGGTTTGAATATGGCGAGAACGATGATAAACCTATGATCTCAGCGAGTTAGGCGCTTGAGTGTCATGCTCGACTGGAAACAGGAGAGAGTATCTGAGCTGTCATGCCGAATAAACTAAGCTCATTGGTTGCCGAGTTTACGATGCGCCGGGTGGTTGCCGGTGCGATTTTCCTGCCCTTAATGGCCATTGCATTTCAACCGTTCCAGAATATGGATCTGAGCTTTTCCTTGCGCCTGATATTTTGGACCGGGGTCACAGCCTTGGCTTTGGGGGTGACATGGGCGGCGCGACAACTGCTGAAGAAATGGTTCGCTGAAACCTCTTTCACGGGGTGGGATCTTGCTTTTACGTTTGTTGCTTTTGCGCTGTTCGTTCCTTCGCTGTGGCTGATGACCTTGCTTGTCTTCTCGGCTGGTGGGCAGCAGGCACCAGACGTCCTGTCAGTGGTATCTTACGGAGCTTTGTTTACGACCGGGCTGTTGATCATCCGGCGGGCTCCGGTTCAGTCAGCTACGGATCATGACATCGACCGCTTTGCGCCACGACTTTACAGGCGATTGCCGCAAGAGTTCACGGGGCAGGTTCTGCGTCTGGCAGTCCGGGATCATTCCGTTGACGTCGTCACCACCGAGGGACTTTTCACCATCCGATCAAGGTTTACTGATGCCATTGCCGAGATGGAGCCCGAGCGTGGGCATTGCACCCACCGCTCGCACTGGGTGGTCGACGCTGCTGTGACCGGGATTGAAAAGAGTCACGGAAAGACTTTTCTACGCCTGACAAATGGCGAACTGGTCCCAGTCAGTCGCAAGTACAAACCCATACTTGAAAAAGACGGCGTGATCTAAACGCCTCAGCGAGGCATCGGGATCATCTGCGGGGATTGGCCCGTTAGAATCGCCATAGCGCGGTCGCTCATTAGTCCTTTTAGCGCTTCGTCAGAGCTGTATAGACCGCCGGTGTATGTACCATACGCGGGCAACAGTAGGCGCGTTTCGTCGACCAGAAACGCAGCACGCGTGATTGTTCGTCCGCGCAGCCGGAACCGTGCCTTGGGATGGTAGTGACCTGAAACCTCTGCTTGACCGTCCGGTAGGGCTATGTGTCGGAACACAAGCGATCGCAGCTTGTGCTCAGCCAGATGGGTGCCACCCAATTCGACCGGGCCGGGGTCGTGGTTGCCTTCGATCCAAATCCAGGTCCGACCGGCTTGCAATGCCGCGATTTGCAGCTTTTCCCGATTTCCAAGGGCAGAGGCCGCATCTAGGTCGTCAAAGCTGTCACCAAGGCAAATCACTGTGGTTGCTTTGGTGTATTCCACATCGTTTGCTAACCGCACCAGCGTGTCCAGCGTGTCGTAGGGCGGTAGTGAAGCGCCTCCTCGCCGTGCGATGCGTTCTGCCTTTCCCAGATGCAAATCCGACACGCATAGAAGGCTTTCTTCCGGCCACCACAAAGCCCCGGTTCCAAGTGCGCGCAGGTCATGACCGGCGAAGGAAAACGACAATTCGTTCATGGTACGTTCTTTGCTTTTTTACGCGCCCGAGGCAAGTGATTCCAAGCCCGCTTCTTGCAGCAAACGCGCGCTCTCTTCGGCCAGCAGGCGCTCTTCGGCTGATCCTTTGACTGGGACCTTTCCAACCTCAAGAAACAGCGGTGCCGCAAGGGGCGACACCCGGTTCAGCCGTTTCAAGTCGATCTGGTCGCCGATACGCGCAATCATGGCTTCGATCCGTCCGAAGTCGACCAGGCCTCGCATGGCTTCTTCACGGGTAATTTGCATCAGCAGGTGATCGGGGTCGTATTTCAGCAATGTGTCGTACAAAATATCCGAAGAAAATGTTGCCTGACGACCGCTTTTGCGTTGTCCGCCCGTGTTCCGTTCGATTAGCCCTGCAATAGTGGCTGAGGCGCGGAAGGTTCGCTTCATAACGGCGTTCCCGGCCAACCAAGTCTCAAGCCCATTGCGCAGAGCTTCTAGTTGAAAAAGTGGGCGGGGGTCCGTTACGGCATCCAACCCCCAAATCAACGTTGCGTAGTCGGTCGCGACAAAGCCCAAGGGGGCAAGGCCGGTTTCTTCCATCCGTTTTGTCAGCAACAAGCCCAGTGTTTGCTGCGCGTTGCGACCCGCAAAACCGTAGACGCAGAGGTGTTCGCGCCCATTATCGGGAAAGCTTTCGATTAGCAGCCTGTCGCGGCTGGGCAGGCGCGAGACCTGCCGCTGGAGCGTCAGCCATTCGGCCGTATGCGCGGGCAGTTGCGGCCAGTCGGGTTGCGCGAACATGCGCAGAATACGATCGCTCAACTGGGTTGAGGTGGCAAATTTGGTGCCCGAGAAGGTGGCGATCTTAGGCTTTTTGTCTGCGCGGCGGCTGACCTCGACCGTCATCTCGCGCAGCCCCTCATAGCGCACGATCTGACCGCCGATCAGGAAGGTGTCGCCGGGGGTGAGCGAGGCGGCAAAGGCCTCTTCGACCTCGCCCAGTGGCTTGCCGCCCCGGCTGCGTTTCAGGCGCACTTTCAGCGTATCGGTGTCCTGAATTGTGCCCAGATTCATGCGGATACGCTGCGCGGCACGGGGGTCACGCAGTTGCCACAGACTGTCAGGGCGCTGTTGCAGCCGCTGCCAGCGGTCATAGGCGCGCAGGGCGTAGCCGCCGGTGGCGCAAAACTCCAGACAATCATCGAACTGCATGCGGCTGAGATCGGCAAAAGGCCCGGCGGTCGTCATTTCGGAATAGAGCGTATCCGCATCAAACGGCCCCGCCGCCGCCGCGATCAGGATATGTTGGCACAGCACGTCACGGGGGCCTGTGCCGCGTGGCTCTCCGTCCAGATCATGCGCGCGGGCGGCCTCAAGCGCTGCGACGCATTCTACCACCTCGAACCGGTTGGCCGGCACCAGTAGGGCCTTGGAGGGCGCGTTGTATCGGTGATTGGCCCGCCCGATCCGCTGGACCAGCCGTTTGACGTTCTTCGGCGCACCGATCTGGATCACAAGGTCCACGTCGCCCCAATCGATGCCCAGATCAAGGCTGCCGGTGCAGACGATGGCGCGCAGATCGCCGCGCACCATGGCGGCTTCGACCCGCTCGCGCTGTTGCCGGTCAAGGCTGCCGTGATGGATACCGATAGGCAACGCATCGTCATTGGCCAGCCAGAGATTGTGAAAGAAAATCTCGGCTTGCGCGCGGGTGTTGTGAAAGATCAGCGTGGTCTTGTGCTGTTTGATCTGCTCCAGCACAGCGGGGATGGCATAGGCGGCACCACCTCCGGCCCAAGGCGGCAGCTCCTGCGTTTCCAACATCCGAATGTCGGGGTCCGGACCTGGATCGGCCTGCACGATCTGGCAGGGATCAGGGTGGCGTGCCAGAAAGCGCGCGATGGCCTGCGGGTCTTCGACCGTGGCCGACAGACCCACCCGGCGCAGATCAGGGCACAATGATTGCAAACGCGCAAGCGCCAGCATCAACTGATCACCGCGCTTGCTTTCGGCCAGCGCGTGAATTTCGTCGATGATCACCCGCTGCACCCCCGCGAACATGCGCGGCGCGTCCTCATACGAGGTCAGCAGAGCAAGACTTTCCGGCGTCGTCAGCAGGATATGCGGAGGGTCCACCCGCTGACGTTTCTTCTGCGTGGCCGAGGTGTCGCCAGTGCGGTCCTCGATCCGGATGGGCAGGCCCATTTCGTCAGCAGGGCCGCGCAGGTTTCGGCGGATATCTGCGGCCAGCGCTTTTAGGGGCGAAACATAGATCGTGTGCAGACCGCTATGCGCGCCATCGGCCAACTGCGCCAGAGTCGGCAGAAATCCGGCCATGGTCTTACCCCCACCCGTCGGCGCAATCAGCAGCGTCGCCGGATCGGCAGCCCGGTCGAACATCTGTTGCTGATGAGGGTGGATCGACCAACCTTTGGCAGTGAACCAGTCGGTGATCCGGGCGGGAATCTGCGTCATGGGCGCAGACTACCTGCCCGGCATCGAAATGACAGTGGCCTAGTGAACGATCTTTTCTTCGCGCACGAACATGTTGGCCCAGGCGCGGTCGATCAGGTCGGGGCTCATCTGATAGGGGATGCCTTCGAATTCACAGATCGAGATCATCTGGTCGATCAGGAAGATCGGCTGATAGTTTGCATAGATATTGTTGATGGTCGGGTATTTGACCTTCAGCAGATGCACCAGCGCGGCCTCATCCAGCGGCATCCCGCGTTTGCGCGCCACCATGGCAAAGATTTTCAGGAAGTTCTCCTGGTTCGGCCCGTCGATCTTGATCTTGAAGAAGATCCGGCGCAGGGCCGCTTGGTCGAAGATCTCATTCGGGTGGAAGTTGGTCGAGAAGATGACCAGCGTGTCAAAAGGCACCTCGAATTTCTCACCTGACTGCAGGCCAAGGATATCTTTGCTTTCTTCCAGCGGAACGATCCAGCGGTTGATCAATGCCTGAGGAGGCTCGGCCTGACGTCCAAGGTCGTCCACGATAAAGATGCCGCCCGTCGATTTAAGCTGCAGTGGGGCCTGATAGGTCCGCGCAGTGGGGTTGTAGACCAAGTCCAGCATGCTGAGCGACAGTTCACCACCGGTCACAACGGTGGGGCGCTCGCATTGTACATAGCGTGAATCGAACCGTTTGCGGCGGCGTAGGCTGTTGGGGTCGTCGGCCTCTTGCTCGATGGCTGTGTGAACGATCGGATCATAAACGGTGATTACCTGACCGGCATACTCAATTGCGCGCGGGACATAGACATTGTCGCCAAGCGCGTCACGAATACCGTTTGAGATGGACGACTTACCGTTACCCGGAGGACCATACATCAGGATCGAACGGCCTGCGCTTACTGCAGGTCCAAGGTGATCCAAAAGACTGTCGGGCAGAACCAGATGCCCCATTGCCCCGGTTAGCTGGTCGCGGGTGACCTGAATGTTTCGGATGGATTGGCGTTTGACCTGTTCGCGGTAGACATCCAGTGGAACCGGCATGGCACCGAAATATTCCGACTGGCTGAGCGCGTCCAGTGCACGGGCTTTACCTGCATCTGTCAGCTGATAGCCCATCTCGTTGCCGCTGTTGGCGTTCAGGGTACCTGTCGCCTCGATCAGTTTCTGTTCGCGCGAGATATCGATCAGTTCTTGAGTCACCGAGCCCGGCAGGCAGATCGCTTCCGCCACTTCCGAGACCGTATCAACGTTCTTGCGAAAAATGGTTTTCAACAAAATGTCCCGCATCATCACGATGGGCAATTGCATTTCGCCCAAGCCTTTGGGGGCAGGGGGGGCCATTACCGAGGTCGTCTGCATATTCATGAGGGGTGCTCATCCATCCAGTATTCACGCCATTGGCCCACTCGGGCCGCTTGCGAAAAATCTGGTCCCGCTTTGTGGCATCACCAAGGCGGGGACAAGGCGGAGTAATGATAGTTTACGAGCCGTAAACAGTCCCAAGGATCAGGTAGATGGCGAGGCTGCCGCCAAGTGCAAATCCCATGGGAAACTGTTTGTCGCGGGACCAACTTTCCCAATTAGGTGCGATAGCGCGCAGAGCAGTGTTTTTGGCCAGCCTGTGCGTTACAAACGCTGCGAGCGTTGTGGACATTAGAATGAACATCATCGTCACATAGTCGCCGCTCCAAACGAACGCGGAAGCAGCCGCAATAAATTTGGCGTCGCCCGCTCCCATGACCCCGGCTGCGTTGGCAAGAATGCCTATTACTAAAGCGACAAGAATGTGCAGCAACTGCCAAAGGTAGGGCGGAAGCGTTACCGCAAAGGGGCCGATCCAGCCTTCGGACCAATCGGTCGTCCATGGCGGAACGACGATCAGACCGACAAAGGCAAATACTCCGGCCAAGGCAATAACCGCGTGGTTCTTGATCAACATGTCGCGCATATCAGTGAACGCGACATAAAAGCAGATCGGCAGAACGAAAGGCAAAAACCACCCCGCCGCGGCTGCCGGAATTTGCATCAACTTAGGCTTCCTCGAGCGCGCGCAACGAGCGGACGGCTTCTTCGAAGTGTTGCGGATGCGTTGCAATTGCTTCGCGGAACAGGTTCTTTGCAGTTGTTACATCGCCCTGTTTGACCGCGGAAATGCCCATAGTATTCAACAGCATGGCCCGTTCGGCCTGTGTCAGCGGCACGACCGGCATGCTGTAATTGCCCTGCGCCGCGCGGGCAAGAACGAGGTTGTTTTTGGCTGTGAACAGAGACTTGTCCTGTCGAATGGCTTCAGCGAACAAGCGCTCGGCTTCTTCATATTGACCGCGTGTCAGTTTGGAATAGCCCCAGTTGTTCATCACGCCGCCAGGCCGCGTGGTCAGGCCAATCGCCGTTTCATAGAATTGATCCGCCCGTTTCCAGTCCTGGTTTGAGTCGGCGACAACAGCCTCTAACCGATACCTTTTGAAGGTCTCGAAAGTCGGCGGAACGGAATCCAGTACTTTTTTCGCCTCGGTCCAGTTTCCTGCGCGAACCAGTGCGTCGGCATATTCGACCCGATCAACACTGGCCGAGCCCTTCATGTTGGTCACTTTTTTCCAGGCGGCTGCTGCCTCGGTGGTGCGCTTTGCCCGCGCCAACGAAATCGCCAGCCCTCTTTGCAGGTCAATGCGACCGGGATTTTTGGCTGCAGCACCCTGAAAATAGGTGACGGCCTCATTAGGATCGGCTGCTGTTAGCAACACTTCGTTCAGGTTTGTTTCGTCGATAACGTTCACTTCCTGAAACGTCTTTTCGACCTTTTCTTCTTCGGTTTCTTTCGCGCAGGCGGACAGGATCAGCCCGCACGTCACCAATGACATAATCAAGAATTGTTGGCGCATTTTTGCGTCCCTTACTGCTCTTGCCTGTTTTCCTGAAGCTTGCGAAGCTTGAATTGCCCGTCGCCTTGTTGCTCCAGCGTGTATTCTTGTTCTTCGACGTCAGTATTATCAGAATTTTCCATTTTTGCGAGTGCTAAGCGCAGATTGTCCCGAATTGCGTCACTTTCGCCATTGTCTAACGCAAAAGCCCGTCGAAACACCTGAGCCGCCTCTGGATACTCGCCTTTCTCCATCAGAATGACGCCCAGATTGTTCCATGCAACCGGCCAGTCGGGTTCCTCGGAAACGGCGCGACGCAGCAGAGTTTCGGCGGGCTTCAACTGGCGTAATCCCAGGTTGGCAGTACCCATGGCAGCCATGATTTCGGCGGTCATGCCTTGGTTCAGCGCGGCACGGGCAAGGGAATCCAGTGCCAAGTCATACTCACCGGCACGCAGCAGTCGGTTCCCGACCACCAAAGGATCCTGACCTTGGCCTTGTGGATCAATGCCCGGAGCATCCAAATCACCAGGCAGGTTTTCTGTGCAAGAGGCCACCATGGCACATACCATGGCGGCCCCGATCACGTGGCGAATCCTTGGCCGGACACACCTGAGTGTTGAAATCATAAGGCTATCAGCCCCCTGGATTACCGCCTGCAAACTCTGCGATACCTTTTGCCGAAGGTCCAACCAGAATGACCAGCAACGGCGGCACCGTCAGCATCATTGTGGCAAGTGTCATTTTCGTTGGCAACTTGTTAGCAGCTTCTTCTGCACGCATCACGCGTTTGTCACGCATTTCGCCGGCATAAACACGCAGGGCTTCGGCAATCGAAGTACCGAATGTGGCCGATTGGATCATAACGGTCACAAATGAACTGACGTCCTGAACGCCGCAACGTGTTCCGAAATCCCGAAGAACAGTGTCCTTGTCCTTACCAGCTTTCATTTCGTGGGCTACAACCTCGAATTCCTGCGCAATGTCAGGATAGGAAGCCTTCATCTCAGCCGCGACGCGCACGATAGCCTGATCCAAAGACTGGCCTGCCTCAACACAGACAAGCATCAGGTCAAGGGTATCAGGAAAACCGGCGACAATCGCTTCTTCCCGTTCTGCGACACGGCGGGTGATCCAATACCGTGGAAGGAAGTATAAGGCGATGGCGGGGAAACCAATGCGGATCGCCATTTGTTGGCCGGTAAACTCGTTGTCCCCAGCCAAAACGGTCACCAACATCACGCCGATCGCGATACCGACCATCCCCAAAGCAAACTGGGCGAAGTGAAAGAACCGTACCGCGTCCTTAGAGTGATATCCCGCCTGCCGCAGTTTAAGCTGCATCGCTGACAGCTCTTCCTGGTTCTGCGGTTCCAGGAACGTAGAAAACTTTTCAAGCTGTTCGTTGCGGCCGGCGTTGCGCAGGCGATCCTGCTTGCCCATTTTCGTTTTCTTCGGAGCTGCCGTTGAACGCTGTAGCTTTTTCAACGGATCTTCTGGTTGGTTCATCATCAAAGGAACCGCGACCAGGATCATGATCAGGCCGAGGACACCGACGACAATAAGCGGACCGAACTGTCCAAGGTTTTCAGTCAGTAAGGTGTTGATTTGGGTCAAAAATTCCATGGCACTGCCCTCAGACCTTAATGTTTGTCAAAATGCGCATGACGATCAGGTTCAACGTCAGCATGATGCCGACAAAGAAGCAGGCCGGAATGAACCACGGATGGTCAATCACCTCGTCATAATAACCGGGGTCTTTCACAAGGATGAAGACAAGACAGAAGACAGGGAAACCTGACAGGAACTTGCCCGACCATTTGGCCTCGGCAGTGATGGCCTTGACCCTTCGGAACAGGCGGAAACGAGCGCGGATCACCTGTGCCAGACCGGCCAGAATTTCCGCCAGGTTACCACCGGATTGCTGTTGGATGCCGACCGCAACAGACAAGAAGCGAAGGTCCTGCATGTCCAGCCGCTGCGCGAGGTCTTTCAGCGCTTCGCCGACGTCACGGCCATAGGCGCACTCATCTGCGATGACGCCAAACTCGGTTGCCAGGGGATCCTGAACTTCGTTTGCAACAATCTGGATCGAGGATACAAACGGATTGCCCACCCGCAAAGAACGAACCATCAGCTCTACTGCGTCGGGCAGTTGTTCCTCTAGCAAAGCCATCCTTTTCGAAGCTTTATGATTGACCCAAGCATAAACGCCACCGACACCGATAGCGATCGAGATGGCTATCCTCAGAAATGTTGCAGTGGCGGTGCCGATGCTGAGCCCGACAAAGGCGAAAGCAGAAACCAGCACCATTATCATGATCAATTGGCGCGGCGAGAACGCAATCGCAGCCTTCTGCGCCTTATCCGCGAGCAGTGAATAAAGCGGGATGGACTGCGTTTGCATGTGCTGCTGCATCTCTTTACGCAGCTGCTCAAGCACTTGTTCTCGGCCGACGCCTTTGTCCAACATGTCCAAACGCCGGTTTACGCGGCTGTTCAGACTGATGGATTTGCCGAATGCGACCAGATAAATACCTTCGACCAGAGCCAGAACGGCGACGAAGATCACGACATATATGAGAGCCTCAATAGGCAGTTGCATCTCAGGTTCTCCTTACATCGTAGTTGGATCATAGATGGCGGCGGGCAGGTCAAAGCCCCACAACCGGAAGCGTTCGGAATAGTGGCTGCGCACGCCGGTGGCCGTGAAATGGCCTATAATCTTGTTGTCGGGCGTAAGGCCAACACGCTGAAATCTAAAGATTTCTTGCATTGAGATAACATCACCTTCCATGCCCGTGATCTCGGTGATCGAGGTCATTCGGCGTGAACCATCCTGCAGACGGCTGGCCTGTACAATCAGGTTCACAGCGCTTGAGATCTGGCTGCGGACCGCTTTGATCGGCATTTCGATACCTGCCATTGCGATCATGTTTTCCAAACGCGAAATGCCATCACGGGCCGAGTTGGCGTGGATTGTCGTCATCGAACCATCGTGGCCAGTGTTCATGGCCTGCAACATGTCGATCACCTCGGCGCCACGCGTCTCACCCACGATGATGCGGTCGGGACGCATACGCAGGGCGTTCTTCAGACAGTCGCGCGGGCTGACTTCGCCTTTGCCTTCTACGTTTGGTGGACGGCTTTCCATCCGGCCCACATGGGTCTGTTGCAACTGAAGTTCCGCCGTATCCTCGATGGTCAGGATGCGTTCGGCATCGTCGATAAAGCTGGACAGAGCGTTCAGCGTGGTCGTTTTACCAGAACCCGTACCACCCGAAACGATCACGTTCAGGCGTGTCGACACCGCAGCTTGCAAATAGGCGGCCATTTCTTCGGTGAACGCACCAAAATTGACCAGGTCGTCGATGCCCAGTTTGTCCTTTTTGAACTTACGAATGGACACCAACGAGCCATCAACCGCAATCGGCGGCACCATGGCGTTGAAACGCGACCCATCTGCCAAGCGGGCGTCAACATAAGGGTTGGATTCATCAACACGGCGACCCACAGCGGATACGATCTTGTCGATGATCCGCATCAGGTGCTTCTCGTCCTTGAAGGTGATGTCGCTGATTTCCAGCTTACCGGCACGCTCCACAAAAATCTGCTGCGGACCGTTCACCAAGATATCGTTGACCGTGTCGTCTTGCAGCAAGGTCTCAAGCGGGCCAAGACCGGTAACTTCGTCATAAAGCTCTTTGTTCAGTTGGAAACGATCGTCCCGATTCAGAACAATGTTCTTGGTCTCAAGGACTTCACTTGCAATGGCACTGATTTCTGAGCGAAGGTCGGATTCGTTGGCGTTTTCCAGTGCAGCAAGGTTCAGGTTTTCAAGTAGTTCACGGTGCAACTCGATCTTGATCTCGCTCAACCGCTCTTTGCGCTTGCGCTCGCGATCGGATGCTGTCGGCTCAGCGGCCTTTTTTGCCACAGGCTTGCGGATCATCGCGTTTGCTGTGGGTGCCTGTGGGGCTGCAGAGGTGGGCGTTGTCGCCTTGACCTCGGCCTGAACAGGCTGCGCTTCGGGCTGTTTTTTGTATCTTGAAAACACGGCGGTTCCCCTTTCGGACCTGTCTTACGCAGCTTCTGCGTCGCTGCTGCCAAGGCTGTGGAGCGATTTTGCCAGCTTTGCGATTTCACGGCGCAGCGGGTTTTTGGCGGCTGAACTTGCCAGCGGTAAACCATGGTCACCGCTTTGCATGACGGGTTTTCCCCCATCCGGCAGTTGCAGGTCGATGGATATTCCAAGGCTTTCACCCATCCGTTTGACGCGGCTTTTCCCGTTCAGATCGGTAAACTTCGGAGCTCGGTTCAACGCGAAACGCAGTTTGTTGAACGGTAGCTCTTCCGCTTGAAGAGCGCGCTTCAGACGCAGGGCGTTTTGTGCCGAGCGCATGTCGAGTTCGATGACTGCAAAATACACATGGGCCGCTTGCAGGATGGTCTCGGACCATTGCACCAAAGTCGACGGCATGTCGACAATCACGTAGTCAAAATGCTTGCGCGCAGTGTCAATAACGCGCTGGATATCTTCCGGAGTGATCAGATCCAACGGCACCATGTCAGACGGCGCGGTCAGAACCTCCATCTTGTCCTCGTAGGACTGCAGCGCCTGAGAGAACATGTCGTCATCCATGGACGCCGTGTCAGACAGCATTTCGAACACTGTTTCTCGGCGCGGTAGATCCAGGTAAGTCGAGACCGTACCAAACTGTAGATCCAGGTCGATCAGGCATACCTTGGGAGAAGTCTTGTCCGACGTGGTCGCAAGTTCCCAAGCCAGGTTCACGGCCATGGTGGTAGATCCGACTCCACCGGCCAATCCGTGAACCACAAACAAGGCACCTTCCTTTGATGCCCCTTGGGGCAGAGACACGGCCGTTTCCTGTGTCACAACCGCGGGATCAGGTTTGTTCATACGCGCAATGGCTTCCTGCAACTCACCTTCCGGAAGCGGGTAGGGGACGAATTCATCAGCGCCTTTCCGCAAGAGTTGGTGCAACGCTGCAGGAGTCACGTCCTCGGCGATCAGAACCACTTTGATCCTCTTTTCCTTCGCGCGAGAGATGATTTCACCCATCATGGTCAGGTCATCTTCGTCCTCACCATCAATAGCTAGGGCCACGAATTCTAAACTGTCGGCTTCAGGCTGGCCGAAAAACGCAAGAGCTTCTGCAAATCCCAGGTCGCCCCAACGCTCACCCAGTGCCGCTTCCATATCTTCAATCAGCAGATCAAAGTTCTGGACGTCACGACTGATCGTGCAGGCCAGAATGGCGTTGTTGTCTTCGTTTGTCGTGGCGTTCGTCATTAACAAAATCCTCGTCCAGAGGGCAGCAAACCGCGACGAACCGTTCAGGTTTGCCTCGGCGAGCTGATGCCCGGTTGCGGCTTTTTTTGCCGCACTACACCCAATTGTTGAGAATTTGGCTTGGAACTTAGGCGAGAATGGGGCGCAAAAGAACCAATTGTTGGGAATTGGGCGACGATGTCGCCCAATTCGCGTTATTATTACTCAGATGCCTCGGCGGCGTCTGTGTCTACGATGAAGCTCTCGGTTGTCGCGCTTTCAACGTATTCGCGGTAGATGACTTCCGCGTACTTGCCGTCAAGTAACTGAGGTTTGCGATCTACAAAGCCAGACACTTCTGTAATCGTACGGCGGTTGCGTCGATCCCTGTTCGGCGTGTCGATCAGAGGCTGCGTTTTACCGAAGGAAACAACAGCTTCTAGCCGCGAGCGCGAAATACCTTGCCGTGTCAGGAACGCGACCGCTGCATTGGCGCGACGCTGGCCTAGGCTTTGGTTATACGACTGAGAGCCGACTCGGTCCGTATGGCCGTAAACGCGGAATCGCGCTTCGGGGAACTGCTTGATCCAATCGGCTTGCCGTAACAGTACACGCTGTGCGTTTGCGTCAAGCTGTGCGCTGTCGAACGCAAAGTTGATCTGCGTTGGCACTTCCGCCGCGAACCTGCGACCTAGGATCTGAGCATAGGTGAGTTCACCTGTCATAATCTGCCGGTTGTTCAGAGTTGCGTTTCCGAAGGCACCTTGGTCGACTTCATATCCGGCCTCACGCGTACAAGCGGCGACAGCGACCGAAAGACCCAGTGCTATAATCCACTTCTGCATTGGTCCTATCCTCCTAATCATTCCAGGATGTAGCCGTAGGAGCTACCAAAGTCCTGTTTGGCGACTTCAGACGCACCACCTGATCCTAAACGTTCGGTGCGTGCTGTCTTGCCGTTGATGAACAGATCAAACTCGCTTGGGGGCTTGACCCGGTCGGTCGGCAGAGCCAGCGCTTCACCACGTGTGGGCGAGACCAGATGCGCAGTGACAATCACGACGAGTTCCGTTTGCTGGCGCTGGTATTCAGCACTGCGGAACAGCGCACCCAGTACGGGAACATCGCCGAGCCACGGAACCTGATTGTTCAAGTCGCTGAAGTCATCCTGAATCAGCCCCGCAATCGCAAAGCTCTCACCATCCCGCAGCTCAACCGTGGTTCTGGTCCGACGGGTGACAAAGGACGGTACGTTGTTACCCGCAATCGTGAAGTCCGAGCTGTTGTCGATGGCCGACACTGACGTACCCATTTCCAGGTTAATCAAGTCGCCGTCCACAACGCGCGGAACAAACAGGATCTGAACACCAAATGCGCGGTATTCAATCGCGATGTTGCCGTCATCCGCGGGAACCGGGATCGGCACTTCGCCACCTGCAAGGAATTCTGCTTCCTGACCCGACAGCGCGGACAGGTTCGGTTCCGCAAGGCTACGCGCCAAGCCTTTAGCTTCGAGCGCTTCCAGCAACAAGCGAACCTGTGTGGAGCCTGCGCCAAAACCGAACAGAATCGCACCTGTGTTGGTTTGTTGCAGAGGAATGTTATTATTCAACGCGTTAGCCAAAGCACCGGCAGAGTTAAGTGTGTTGAAACCCCCGGTTACGTCGCTTCCTCCAAAGCCCAGCGACGCCGTCAGGCTTTTTGCCACTGATCGGCTCATTTCGGCAAAGCGCACTTTCAGCATAACCTGCTGGACGCCGCCGACCGACATCAGGTTGGAAACACGCTCGGGCGCGTAGCGCTCGGCCAGTTCCAATGCCCGCGCCAGTTTGGCTGAGCTAGAGATGGTGCCCGACAGTACAATACCGTCATTTGCGGTCCGCACTTCGATCGGCTCATTCGGCAGGATCTGCCGCAGCCGTTCTTTGAATTCGGATACATCCGGGGAAACCCGAACGCGCACGTTGGCCAGCAAATTGCCAGCACCGTCGAACAATGTCAGAGTGGTCAGACCGGGCGCCTTGCCCAATACATAAATGGTACGGTCCGAAAGCGACGAAATATCAGCGATTCCCGCGTTGGCAATGCTGAGTTCGGCAAACGGTTCCTCACTCTCAACAACAATTGCGCGGTTCATCGGGACGTCCAGCGTTTCCGCTGTGCCCTTCTTTACCACACGAAGATTTTGAGCCCAGGCTGCATCGCCGATGGAACTCACTACAAGCGTCAACCCCAGAAGGGTTGCGCTAATCCAAGAATGTATTTTCATGTGACCTGCCTCTCCGATCACGCCTCGTTTTAGGGCTAATGCCTTATGTGCAATAACACTGCGTCAATTGCTAATTTATTGCAATAATCAATGGTTTCTGGAATTTTCCTTATGTGGACAATTCGCAACAACCAAAATGAAACAAGCCGCGCTGGGTGCGCGGCTTGTGCCAGTAAATCCCTGATTTAACGTTAGTTTGTACAGGGAATTTGACTCTGAACAATTTCTGCACCACGCCGGATATTGGTGTAGCACTTGCGCTCTTCCACCTTCGCCTCGACAGGCGCGGCTTCCTTGATTCCCAATAGCTTTCGCTGATCAACCTCAATCGCGCTGGCGACCGTTTCGTCCTGAACACCCACCAAGGCCAGAGACATCCGTCCGGTGTTTTGTGCCTGCGCCAAAGACGCAATCTGTTCAGGCGTTGCAGCTACGGTCACAGTACGCGCGATGCTCGCGCCCGTCAGATCAGACCCTGCCGTTTGGTCGACGGCAATCAGTTCGACGTTGGTTTGGATCAGGCGCGTGATTTCACCACCTTCACCCGTAAGGGCCCCTGAAACTGAACCAGTCCAGTAAACATCGACATTGTCACCTGGACGCAAAAAGCCGGATACTCCTGACGCAACGTCGACCCTGATAGCAAAGGCGCGCATTCCCTTTTGGAGGCGCGAGGTCAATCCAGCAGATTCTCCAGGTTTGGTGACCTTGACTTCCAGCAGAGCCTCATTTTTCTCCATGGCTCTCAGAATATACCTGTCGCCCTTTGCGTCTTCGGGAAACAATGTGGCCAGTTCCTGGAAGGTACCTTCTGGAAGTGCGTCTTCAGGCCATTTGACAAGTCGGACATCCTCTTGAACCAGGCGCTCTCCATATTTCAACGGGCGGTTCGATACAAAAACGTCCACGGTGGCGATGTTGGTGGCGTTTGCCATCGCGTCTTGCGCGGCTTTTTTCTCTCGTTCTAGCTGGGCTTGAGTTTGTGCGATGTAGTCTTGCGCCAGATAAACAGCGCCACCGGCCAAAGCGACCCCGACAATCAGGACAAGTCCAAATACTGCGCGCATTTGCGTACCCTCGTATTTCTCTGTTTTGGTTTTGCTGCCGTCATGCGCAGCTAATCTCAATCACAGCTATCGACGAATTGTGTCGAAAAGGGGGACAATCTTTGATTTTTTTTTCGTCAGTGCCAAATCATGAGTTTGGTCACCGACTGATGAGTCAGTAGCTGATATTGAATTCAGGTTGATGAACTTCCATCGATGAAAGCGCAGTTCCTGTTTCCGAATCAACGTGTTGAATCGGATCTGAAAGGTTCAGGAAAATGATTGACCCAAAACCAACCAAGCCGGCCGTTAGAACCACCCAATCAACGGTAACGGCCCCATCTTCGTCTGCAGCAAAGTTTGCAATTCTGTGCATCATGAGAGACCCAACTTAAAAAGAAAGTTTATAAAAAAAGGGCCACGCTCTGAAACCGTGGCCCCCTTCAAGTACGTTAAGTACTAAACTTAGCTTTGCGGTGTGATGGTGGTCACCGGAGTCGAAACTGCAGTACCCGACAGCGCGCCTTCGACGGTGTTCGCCAGCTGGTTGGTACCTTCACCAACCTGGGTGTAAGCAACTGCTGCCAGGCCAACGATGGCTGCGGTCAGAACAACCCAGTCAACTGTTACTGCGCCGTCTTCGTCTTTGCGGAAGTTCTTGATGAACTTGATCATGTTACGTCCCTCCTAAAGGATCAAAAAAGTCAATTAAACCTTGGCGTCTTTCAGAGCTTTCTCTCTCAGTCCGCTCTCGACCGTCTCGGTATGGCATTATGTTTGACGGTCAGGCGTGGCAGGAATTGGGCCAAATCACATTTTTTTTCGCGGAAGTTTAACTTTTTCGCAGGAGTTTAGGTAACGCATTGAAAATAAATAAATAAAAAATCGAAAAACGTATTTCGACCTCACTGTTCCGATGTAATTTTACGGCAAATGAGGCGAAAATGCCCCAATTCACGTTGTTTTTATGGCTTTGAACGCAGATTCTTGGTTCAAATCAGTCAAAAGATAAAATTCATGAGGCGGGCAAAATGAATCTGCGGGACGCAATACTCTGCGCCGGTGCGGTGGCAATGCTGTTAACAGGGCCGGGCTCTGTTGTTGCTCAGACAATTGAACCACGTGGCGTCTATAAAAGGGTGAAGCCGCCGAAACCTGGGTCGCGGCCCAAGATCACCGTGCAGATATCGCCAGAGGAACACGCAGCCCGACCTTCGGCGCCCAGCACTGGTGCGGACCTGGAAGAATCCGAGATTATTACACGTACACGAGTCGCGCCGCCGAGTTTGCCGGGCGGGGCTGACAAACCCGCCGGGTCCTATACGGCTTTTTGGGAAGAAGTGTCGCCCGCGCTAGATCAAGCCGGCGCAGGACGTCTTGATCAAGCGATACAGGCATTGGCAGCCGTCAACGTGTCCTCTCCGCGATTGCAGACTTTGCAGAACATCGCTCAGCAGCAGGGGGTCGATATCCTGCGTTCGACAGTTGGTACGAATGTTTCGCCTGCGCTGGTGTTGGCCGTGATATCGGTTGAATCTGCTGGCCGGGCTGACGCGGTCAGCCACGCGGGTGCCCAGGGGTTGATGCAATTGATGCCAGCAACGGCAAGGCGGTTTGGCGTTGAGGACAGCTTCCATCCGGGTCAGAACATCTCGGGCGGGGTGAAGTATTTAAACTGGTTGATGGAAGAGTTCGGAAACGACCCGATCCTTGTGTTGGCTGGTTATAATGCAGGTGAAGGGGCCGTCCGCAAACATGGCGGCGTACCGCCCTATAAAGAGACGCGCAACTACGTGCCCAAAGTGCTTGCCGCGTTTCAGGTCGCGCGGGCTTTGTGTCTGACCCCTCCGCAGCTCATCTCGGACGGGTGCGTTTTCCAGACGGCAAACTAAAAAGGCCCACGCGGGTTGGTGGGCCTTCTTTGGTTCAGGCGACGATTGTCGCCTCGGTGGCGGCGCGCATCTCGTCTTCGCTGACGCCATCGGCCAGTTCGACGATCCGCAGGCCGCCTTCAACCACGTCCAACACGCCCAGATTGGTGATGATGCGATCGACCACACCCTGACCGGTCAGGGGCAGGGTGCATTCTTTCAGCACTTTCGAGTCGCCGTGTTTGTTGGTGTGATCCATAACGACGATCACGCGGCCTACGCCAGCCACCAGATCCATCGCGCCGCCCATGCCTTTGACCAGCTTGCCGGGGATCATCCAGTTGGCCAGATCGCCTTTCTCGTCCACCTCCATCGCGCCCAGAATGGCCGCTGCGATCTTGCCGCCGCGGATCATGGCGAATGAGGTCGCACTGTCGAAATAAGCGGTGCGAGACAGTTCGGTGATCGTCTGCTTACCCGCATTGATCAGGTCGGGGTCTTCCTCGCCCTCAAAAGGGAAGGGGCCCATGCCCAGCATCCCGTTCTCGGATTGCAGGGTAATGTCCTTGTCACCAACATAGTTCGCCACCAGCGTTGGGATACCGATGCCGAGGTTCACATACATACCGTCTTCCAGCTCATCCGCCGCGCGGGCGGCCATCTGATTACGATCCCAAGGCATTATGCGTCCTCCTTCTTGCGGGTGGTGCGCTGTTCGATGCGCTTTTCGTGGCTGCCCTGAATGATGCGGTGCACATAGATGCCGGGCAGGTGGATGCTGTCGGGGTCCAACGACCCGGTGGGCACGATCTCTTCGACTTCGACCACGCAGACTTTGCCGCAGGTGGCGGCAGGCACGTTGAAATTACGAGCTGTCTTGCGGAACACCAGATTGCCGGTCTCGTCCGCCTTCCACGCTTTGACGATGGCGAGGTCGGCAAAGATGCCTTCCTCCATGATATATGTCTCGCCGTTGAAGTCCTTATGCTCTTTGCCCTCGGCGATCACGGTGCCTACGCCTGTCTTGGTGTAGAAACCGGGAATACCCGCGCCACCTGCGCGCATCCGCTCGGCCAGTGTACCCTGCGGGTTGAACTCCAACTCCAGCTCGCCACTGAGATACTGACGCATGAACTCGGCGTTTTCTCCGACATACGAGCTGATCATCTTTTTGACCTGACGGGTCTGCAGCAGAATGCCGATACCGAAATCGTCGACCCCCGCATTGTTCGAGGCAAAGGTCAGATCCTTCGCGCCCGAGGCTTTGATCGCTTCAAGCAGAAGTTCCGGGATGCCGCACAGGCCAAACCCGCCCGCTGCGATCAACATGCCATCCGAGATCACTCCGTCGAGCGCCTCAGAGGCATTGGCATAGATTTTCTTCATGGAAAACTCCCCCAATGACATGGTGTTGGGCGAGTTGTGCCGCCACGTCACGGGGAAGTCAATGAAACCAAGGGGGTGGTGGTATTTCTACCTATTCCGCCTTGTTGGTCGTCTTTTTGGCGGCTGCGGTTTTCTTTGGCGCGGCTTTCTTCTTGGGGGCAGCCTTCTTTTTGGTGCCTTTTTTGGCGGCGCGTTCGTTGACCAGTTCGATGGCCATTTCCTGCGTCACGTCTTCGGGCTTGATGTCCTTGGGAATGGTCGCGTTGACCTTTTCCCACCTCACATAAGGCCCATAGCGCCCGTCCAGCACCTGCATCACGCCGCCATCGGGGTGATCACCCAGCTCTTTCAGCGGTTTGGCCGCCGCCCGCCGCCCACGCCCCGGATTGGCGCGTTTTTCAGCCAGCATCTCAACCGCGCGGTTCATACCAATTTCAAAGACGTCATTGGGGTCTTTGAGGTTCGCGTAGACCGGCTTAGCCTCTTCCGGCATCTGGTGCATGATATACGGCCCGAACCGCCCGAAATTCGAGCTGATCATGCCGCCCTCGGGGTGTTCACCGATCTGGCGAGGCAGGGACAGCAGGGTCAGCGCCTTGTCCAGATCCATGTCGTCCTTGCTCCAGCCGCGAGGCAGGGATGCGCGGGGCGGTTTCTTGTTCTCAGGCGTGGGTTCGCCACGCTGGACATAAGGCCCGAACCGGCCGGATTTCAACCAGATCTCATCGCCCGCATCTTCGCCCAGCAGACGTTCGTCGCCCTCAGCCCCTTCGCCCGCGATGGGGCGGGTATAGGTGCATTCGGGATAGTTGCCACAGCCCACAAACCCTCCTGTGCGCGAGGTTTTCAGGTGCAGTTGCCCCACGCCGCATTTCGGGCAGACGCGCGGGTCGGAGCCGTCTTCGCGCGGGGGGTACAGCTGAGGGGCCAGCGCTTCATCCAGCTTGTCCAGCACTTCGGAAATCCGCAGCTCGGATGTCTCACCAATCGCGGCCGAGAAATCACGCCAGAACTTGCCCAACAGGTCTTTGTAGTCACGGTCGCCGGCGCTCACATCGTCCAGCTCGCCTTCCAGATTGGCGGTAAACTCATAACCTACGTATTGCCGGAAGAAATTCAGCAAAAAGATTGTGACGATCCGGCCTTTTTCTTCGGGGATCAACCGGTTCTTGTCCTTGCGCACATATTCGCGGTCCTGAATCGTGGTCACGATGCTGGCATAGGTGGACGGGCGCCCGATCCCTAGCTCCTCCATCCGTTTGACCAAAGTGGCCTCGGTATAGCGCGGGGGTGGCTGCGTGTGGTGTTGCAGGGCCAGCACAGCTTCATTCTCGGCCAGCACGGCCTGTTTGTCGTCGCTGGTGGCTTTGACGAATTGATCCTTCAGCGAGGTCTTGGCGAACCGCGCCGGATCGCCTTGCGTGATCTGCGGCAGGCGCTTGTCGTCGTCATCGGCCACGTCGTCGCGGCCTTCCTCATAGACGCGCATGAATCCGTCGAACATGACCACCTGACCAGTGGCGCGCAGGCCGACCTGACCGTCACCGCTGCCGATCTCGACCGTGGTGCGTTCCAGCCGTGCGGCGGCCATCTGACAGGCAATGGTGCGTTTCCAGATCAGATCATAAAGCTTGCGCTGATCCTCATCCGTCACCTTCAGGTCGCTGGCATCGCGGGTCATATCCGTGGGGCGGATACATTCGTGCGCTTCCTGCGCGTTCTTGGCCTTGTTTTTATAGATGCGCGGGCTGTCGGGCACGTAATCCGCGCCATAGCGGTCGGTGATTGTATCGCGGGTGGCGGCCACGGCCTCGGGGGCCATGTCGATGCCGTCAGTCCGCATATAAGTGATGTAACCCGCCTCATACAGGCGCTGCGCCACCTGCATCGCGTGACGCGCGCCCATGCCGAACTTGCGGCTGGCTTCCTGCTGCAGGGTCGAGGTCATGAATGGCGCGCTGGGGTTCCGAGCCGCCGGTTTCGCCTCGACCGAGGTTACGGTTAGCGCGCGGCTGGTGATCGCCTGAACGGCCAGTTCAGCCTGCGTGGCGTTCTTCAGATCATGCTTGTCCAGCTTGTTCCCGGCCAGCGTGACCAGACGCGCCTCATAAGTCTGGCCGCGCGGAGTTTCGAACAACGCTTTGACCGACCAGTATTCGACTGGTTGGAACGCCTCGATCTCCATCTCGCGCTCGACGATCAAGCGCAGGCAGACGGATTGTACGCGTCCTGCCGACTTCGCACCGGGCAGCTTGCGCCATAGAACGGGTGACAGGTTGAACCCCACCAGATAGTCCAGCGCGCGGCGGGCCAGATAAGCCTCGACCAGCGGCATATCGACCTGACGCGGGTTCTGCATCGCTTCGGTCACGGCGTCCTTGGTGATGGCGTTGAAAGTCACACGGCTGACGGGCGTGTCCTTCTTGATCGAGCGGCGCTTGGTCAGCGCCTCTTGCAAGTGCCAGCTGATCGCCTCGCCCTCGCGATCGGGGTCAGTGGCGAGGATCAGGGCGTTGTCTTCTTTCAGCGCGTCAGCGATGGCTTTGACATGCTTGCGGCTGTCATTGCCGACCTCCCATTTCATCTCGAATTCATGTTCGGGATCGACGGATCCATCCTTGGGTGGAAGGTCGCGCACATGGCCATAAGACGCCAGAACCGTGTAGTCGGGGCCAAGATATTTATTGATCGTTTTGGCCTTGGCAGGGGATTCTACAACAACTACAGGCATTTAAGGTGAAACCTCGCTCGACGGATTATGCGCCTTCTATGATGGTGCAAAATGTGGAGGGCAAGAGCGAATTGTCAATGCGTTCCTTGAGGCACAGGAATTTGGGGGGAATTTCAAATTGATACGCACAGAATAACGGTGCGTCCGGCAGGTCAGGTCGAGAGGGACAACAACCCGCCGGGCTGTCTTTGTATGCGTCCATCCAACTCCAGATCGACAAGCGCGGGGCCGATTTCGCCCGCCGTCGCGGCGATATCGCGGATAAGTTGATCTTCGGCCATGGGCGAGGGGCCAAGGCATGCTAAAATCGCCTCGTGCAACGCTGCAACCGTCGTGGGGGTTGTCGATTGAACGGGCGGTTCTTTGGGTTGGTCGGCAGTAAGAAGATCGCGTTTCGGCAAGGATTCGATCACATCCTCGGCCGATCGCACCAAAGTTGCGCCATCGCGGATCAACAGGTTGCAACCGCCCGCGCGGGCATCAAACGGGTGGCCGGGGACGGCCAGAACCTCGCGCCCCTGATCCAGCGCGTCGCGCGCGGTGATCAGGCTGCCGGATTTTGCGGCAGCTTCGACCACCACAACCGCTTGGGCCAGACCCGAGATGATCCGGTTGCGGCGCGGAAAATGCCGGGCTTGCGGTGTCACGCCCATGGGCTGCTCCGATACACGCAACCCGGATTCGGCGATTTTATGGGCGAGATCAGTATTCTCGGCGGGATAGATCACATCGACGCCACCGGCCATTACAGCAACAGTACCTGTATCCAAAGCGGCCATATGCGCCGCAGTGTCGATCCCGCGTGCCAGGCCCGAGACGATGACATGTCCCTTTTTGCCCAGATCCGTCGCCAGCCCTCGCGCCATCCGCGCGCCGAGTGACGAGCAATTGCGCGCGCCAACCATCGCCACCGTAGGGCGGTGCAATATCGACACGTCGCCGATGGCCCACAGTATTGGCGGGGCATCATTGAGATCGTTCAAAGCGTCAGGAAAATCGGCGGACCCAAGGCACAAAAGCTGCGCTTTGGCAGCTTTTGCGGCCTTGAGTTCCGCCTCAATCACGCCGGGCGGGCACGTTTCATACCCTTCAATACCGGCGGCGCGTGCCATTTCGGGCAGCGCGGCCAGCGCATTCTGCGCTGAGCCATGTTCCCGCAGCAGCCGACGAAACGTCGCCGGACCAACCTTGCGAGAGCGCAACAGACGAAGCCAGGAAAACCGATCCTCTTCCGTGGTGGGTGGGAGTGTGGGGTGATAGGAAGAAAGCTGCTCTTCGGTCATCCGTTGCTCCGCCTGATTGCAGAACTGGTTTACGACTGCAGGAGTTAACAGCTTCTGAATCGCTTCAAATTTTCCCAATATTCTTTCGAATTGAGTCGTGAAGATGCTATAGTGCTATGAAAAGAATGGGAAAAATTTCGAGGTGCTGCGCGATAAGCCGAAGTTTTTCTGGAGTCAATAAGCGGTCATCGGGGCGCCGTGTTAACCCTGCACCCCGAGAAAACCGTTTTGATTCTGACCTATGCCGCCGATCCGCCGACGGTTAGCCCATTCATTAAGACCGTCGGCTGTCCAACGCCTACAGGCACCCACTGACCGTCTTTGCCGCACGTTCCCATGCCGGGGTCCAATTCCATATCATTGCCCAACCCTCGAATGCGGTTCAGCGCGGATGGTCCATCCCCGATCAGGGTTGCGCCCTTTACCGGCGCTCCGATTTTGCCGTTTTCCACCCGATACGCCTCGGTGCAGGAAAACACGAATTTGCCATTGGTGATGTCGACCTGACCACCACCAAAACCGACGGCCCAGATTCCGTCTTTGATTTCGGCCACCAGTGATTCAGGGGCGGCATTTCCGCCCAGCATCACAGTGTTGGTCATACGTGGCATAGGTTTATGTGCATAGCTTTGGCGACGGCCATTGCCGGTTGGCGAAACCCCCATCAGGCGAGCGTTCTGGCGGTCATGCATGTAGCCGGTCAGGACGCCGTCCTCGATGAGGACGGTGCGCGAACTGGGCGTGCCCTCATCATCAACCGAGATCGAGCCGCGCCGATCCACAATCGTGCCGTCATCCACAACCGTGACCCCTTTTGAGGCGATCTGCTGCCCCATCAGCCCGGCAAAAGCCGAGCTGCCCTTGCGGTTGAAGTCGCCCTCTAGTCCGTGGCCGATCGCCTCGTGCAACAGGATGCCTGGCCAGCCAGGGCCGAGCGCGACTTCCATTACACCTGCCGGGGCAGGGACGGCGTCCAGATTGACCAATGCGATCCGCAGCGCTTCGCGTGCTTTGTCCTGCCAGTCGGCGGGGTCTATCAGACCGTCCAGGCCCACGCGACCTCCTCCGCCCGCCGAGCCGCTTTCGCGCCGTCCGTTCTGTTCCACGATGACCGAGACATTCAGACGGGTCATAGGGCGCACGTCCCGAACGATCAGGCCGTCGGGGCGTAGAATCTCGACTTCTTGTACTGACGCGGCGATAGTGGCGCTGACCTGTACGACCCGCGTGTCCAAATCACGGGAAAAAGCATCGATCTCGCGCAACGTTTCGATCTTGACCGGAAAGGTGGCGGATTCGATCGGGTCTTCGTCCGTATAAAGCCGCGTGTTGGTGGCCCGAGGCGCATCCGCCAAGGTGCCGCCGCCATCGCCAACCGCCAGGCGAGCCGTTTCCGCGGCCCGTTTCAACGCACCAATCGAGACATCAGTCGAATGGGCGTAACCGGCCACTTCACCCTGCACGGCGCGCAGGCCGAATCCTTCGGAGGCGTCGTAGGATGCCGTTTTCAAACGCCCGTCGTCAAAGATCAGCGACTCGGATTTCCTGCGTTCGACAAACAATTCTCCGTCCTCGGCGCCGGCAGTGGCAGAGCGCAAAACCGCAAGCGCTTCGTCGTGTGGTAAAGCGCTTTCAAATGGTCGAAACGGGTCGTTGGGCATGGGTTGGGACCTTTCGGGTTTGATCCAGATCAAAAATAGCGTCTGTTTGACGCAAGCATTTTGCTTTATCTACCCACCGGAATATGGTTTTTAACGCGGCTAAAGACAACGGGAGAGGTGCGACTGATTCACACCTTTTCGCCAGGGACGCAAAGATCAAACGATCAGGACAGAATATGAAGAATGCTTTGATGCTTTCGGGCTTTATGACAGCCCTATCCAGCCTGCCCGCCATGGCTCAGGAGCTTGAGATTATTGGCAAACCGGTCGCAGGCGGTGTTGGCTTCCAGCCCGCTGTGACGGATTTGGCAACAGGAATCCAAAGGCTGGACGGGATGATTCTGGTGATCATCACCGCAATCTGTATTTTTGTTGCGGGCCTGCTGGTTTACTGCATCGTGCGCTACAATCAACGTGCCAACCCGACACCGGCGCGGTTTTCGCATTACACTCCGGTCGAGATCGCCTGGACGCTTGGCCCGATCCTGATTCTTGTTTTCATCGGCGCGTTTTCATTGCCGGTTCTGTTTAAACAGCAGGAAATTCCCGAAGGCGATGTGGTCATCAAGGTCGTGGGTAACCAGTGGTACTGGACCTATGAGTATGTCGATCACGACTTCGCCTTCGACAGCTATCTTTTGGGCCATCCTGCGACACTGGACGAAGGTGCGCGCCCGGCTGATGCTGATGTGACGCCGTTCGTTTTGGATGATGCGATGCGCGCCAAACTGGCTGACGCAGGTTACAGTGATGACGAGTGGCTGCTGGCAACCGATACGGCTGTTGTCGTCCCGGTCGGCAAGGTGATCGTGATGCAGGTTACGGCCTCAGACGTGATTCACTCGTGGACCATTCCCTCGTTCGGTGTGAAGCAGGATGGTGTGCCTGGTCGTTTGGCCGAACTGTGGTTCCAGGCCGATAAAGAAGGCATCTATTTCGGTCAGTGTTCCGAACTGTGTGGCAAGGATCACGCTTATATGCCGATCACCGTCAAAGTGGTCAGCGAAGAAGCGTACGAGGAATGGCTGCAAGGTGCTCTGGAAGAGTATGCTGGCCAGCCTGTCTCGTACCAAGTTGCCTCGAACTAAGCCCTTCGCGGCCTAGGTTGAAACACGCAGGCTGCGCGGGGAGCGCGCAGCTTCTGCCCCAGAAGGACCCGACATGAGCGACGCAAGCATCAATGCCAGCCAAGTGACCGCCCCGGCGCACGCGGATGAGGCCAGCTTTGGCGATTATTTCGCCCTGCTGAAGCCGCGCGTGATGTCACTGGTCGTATTCACGGCCTTGGTGGGTCTGCTGGCCGCGCCGGTGCCGGTACACCCTTTTGTCGGGTTCTGTGCCATTTTGTTCATCGCCATCGGCGGCGGCGCGTCTGGCGCGCTGAACATGTGGTGGGATGCGGACATTGATCGGGTGATGAAGCGCACCAAGGGCCGACCGATTCCGGCAGGTAAAGTGCAGGAAGGCGAGGCGCTGTCGTTGGGGCTGGCACTGTCGGGCCTGTCGGTGATCATGCTGGGGCTGGCGACCAACTGGTTTGCCGGTGCGTTTCTGGCGTTCACCATCTTCTTTTACGTCGTCGTCTACACGATGTGGCTGAAACGCTCGACGCCGCAGAACATCGTAATCGGAGGTGCGGCAGGGGCCTTTCCTCCGGTGATCGGTTGGGTTGCGGCTACTGGGACGATGTCGATCGAGCCTTGGCTGATGTTCGCCCTGACCTTCATGTGGACCCCGCCGCATTTCTGGGCGCTGGCTTTGTTCATGCGCTCGGATTATGACGATGCGGGAGTGCCGATGCTGACCGTGACCCATGGTCGCCGCGCGACGCGCTGGCATATTCTGGTCTACACGGCTCTGCTTGCCACATTGGCCGTGGGCACCGCGTTCTCGGGCATTGGTGGTCCGATCTATCTGACCGTCGCCGTGGTGATGAACGCGCTGTTCCTGCGCGGCGCGTGGCAGATCTCGCGCCGGACCGAGGAAGATTCCGAGGCGGACAACTTCAAGGTCGAGCGGAGCTTTTTCAAACTGTCGTTGCTGTATCTGTTCCTGCATTTCGGCGCGATTCTGGTTGAGGCTTTGCTGAAACCCTACGGGCTGGGAGGTTGGTCATGAGCCTGCGCAAAAGCCATGAACTGCACGAACGCCGCTTTAGCCGCAATCTGGGCGTGGGCCTGACGCTGGCTGCGTTCATCGTGATCATTTTCGGTCTGACGATCGTGAAAGTCTCGGGCACGGATTTCAACGTGGCGCCGCAGCAGGTGCAGAACTGATGGCTCTGTCCGGTCCTCAAAAGACGGTTGCGCAGACCGTGGGCGTCGTGGTGCTGATGGGCAGCCTCGCCTGGGCGGCTGTGCCGTTTTACGATTGGTTCTGTCGCGTCACCGGATTCGGCGGCACAACTGGCGTGGCCGAAACTGCGCCCGAGGATATTCTGGACCGCAGCGTGACCGTCCGCTTTGACGCGTCGAAAGCCAAGGATATGGCGTGGGAGTTCAAACCGGTCGAGCGCGAAATGGAAGTGCGCATCGGCGAGACCGGCTTGGCTTTCTACGAGGCGTACAACCCGACCGACCGCCCGATCGCGGGGCAGGCGTCGTACAATGTCGCGCCTTATTCGGCGGGTGGGTATTTCCAGAAAATTGCCTGTTTTTGCTTTGAAGAACAGGTGCTGCAACCCGGCGAACGGGTTCAGATGCCGGTAAGCTTTTTCGTCGACCCTGAAATGGTCGAGGATCTGGAAGCGAAATATGTGCATACGATCACTCTGTCGTATACATTCTACGAAATTGACCTGCCCGAGGGCTATGCCGCCCTTGATGCGCAGGCTGATACAAACACGAACTAACGCCTGTAGGTGAGGGACGCTGATGGCACACGCTAAAAACCACGATTATCATATTCTGCCGCCGTCGGTATGGCCGCTGATAGGGGCCATTGGTGGCTTTGTGATGCTGTTCGGTGCTGTCCTTTGGATGCACGGCGTCACATCATTCATGTTCTGGATGGGGCTGGTCGCCGTTCTTTACACCATGTTCGCCTGGTGGTCCGAGGTCGTAGCCGAAAGCCGCGCGGGCGACCACACGCCGGTGGTGCGCATCGGTCTGCGCTATGGCTTCATCCTGTTCGTCATGTCCGAGGTGATGTTCTTCTTTGCCTGGTTTTGGTCGTTCTTCAAACATCGCATGTACCCGATGTACGACTATGCCGGAACAGAGTACATCCAGCCCGATATCCACGCAGTTGACCCGTTCCACCTGCCGCTGATCAACACTCTGGTCCTGCTGCTGTCGGGCTGCGCGATCACCTGGGCGCACCACGCTCTGGTACATGACAACGACCGCAAGGCGCTGATCAACGGTCTGGCCATCGGTATCGTTCTGGGTATCCTGTTCACTGCGCTGCAGGGCTACGAATATTACGAACTGTTGGCCCATGAAGGTTGGGAGTTTGGTGGTGATCAGTTCTATTCGAACTTCTTCATGGCAACCGGTTTTCATGGTGCCCATGTGATCATCGGAACGATCTTCCTGACGGTCTGCCTGATCAGGGCTCTGCGCGGGGATTTCACGCCTGAGAAACATGTGGGTTTTGAGGCGGCTGCATGGTACTGGCACTTCGTCGACGTTGTCTGGCTGTTCCTGTTCTTCGCCGTCTACATCTGGGGTCAGGCCCCGCTGTTCTGATCCGCTCAGATCGGTAAATTGCAAAAGCCGCCCGATGGGGCGGCTTTTTCACTATCCGGGGCGCAAGATTGCGCCCCATACAATTGCGCGGTTGCAATCCTGGCCGCTCCGCCCTTAACAAGACGCCGGTTTCTGTAACAAGGCTTCACCTGACTATGCGCCGCATTCTGTTCCTGCTGATCTTTGGCTTTGCCGGTCTCGGTGTGCTGATCTCGCTGGGCCTCTGGCAGGTGCAGCGACTGGCCTGGAAAGAAGGCGTTCTGGCCGAGATCGACGCGCGTATCGCGGCTGAACCTGTGAGCCTGCCCCAGAGCGTATCAGAAGATGGCGACAAATACCTGCCCGTGACAATTTCGGGCGATATGGAGCCGGGGGAAATCCACGTTCTGGTCTCGGTCAAGCAGGTTGGCGCGGGCTATCGGATCATCCAGTCTTTCAGCACTAAGGACCGCACCATTCTGGTGGATCGCGGCTTTGTACCGACCACGGCAAAACAGGCCGAGCGTCTCACCGGTCCGATGACAGTGACCGGCAACCTTCATTGGCCGGATGAGATCGACAGTTATACGCCGGAACCCGATATCGACGACAACATCTGGTTCGCGCGGGACGTGCCCAATCTGGCCGCCGCGCTTGGGGCCGAACCCATCTTGTTGATCGCACGGTCGGAAACTGACCCGGGCATCACACCTTTGCCGGTGGACACGGCGGGCATTCCCAACGATCACCTGCAATATGCAATCACATGGTTTGGTCTGGCTCTGGTCTGGGCCGCAATGACCGGTTATTTCCTGTGGCGCAACCGCGCCCCTGCACAGAGTGAAGAGCAATGAAATATATCTCGACCCGTGGCCAAGCGCCGGAACTGACCTTTGAAGAGGCGATGCTGACTGGCCTTGCCCGTGACGGCGGCCTGTACCTGCCGGCCGAGATCCCGGTGATGAGCCACGATGAGATCGCCGCACTGGCCGGTCTGCCCTATGAAGAGATCGCGTTTCGCGTGATGTGGCCCTATGTCAGCGGCTCGTTCACCGGGCAGGAGTTCAAGAACATCATTGCCCGCGCTTACGAAGGTTTCGGTCATGACGCCCGCGCGCCGATAAAGCAGCTGAACGAGAACCACTTCCTGCTGGAACTGTTCCACGGCCCCACGCTGGCCTTTAAGGACTTTGCCATGCAGTTGATTGGTCAGCTGTTCCAGGTGGCCCTGAAGCGGCGCAATGATCGTGTGACCATCGTGGGTGCGACCAGTGGCGATACGGGTTCCGCAGCCATTGAGGCGTTTCGCGGGCTGGACGCGGTGGATGTGTTCATCCTGTTTCCGCATGGCCGCGTGTCCGAGGTGCAGCGCCGCCAGATGACGACGCCTGCGGACAGCAATGTGCATGCGCTCGCCGTGGATGGTGATTTCGACGATTGCCAGGCCGCGCTGAAAGATATGTTCAACGATTTCGATTTCCGTGACGGGGTGAAACTGGCCGGTGTGAACTCGATCAACTTTGCGCGGGTGCTGGCTCAGATCGTCTATTACTTCTCGGCGGCTGTCAGTGTTGGCGCGCCGCATCGCAAGGTCAGCTTTACTGTGCCCACCGGCAACTTTGGCGACATCTTCGCGGGTTATCTGGCCAAGCGCATGGGTTTGCCCATAGATCGTCTGGTTGTGGCCACCAACCAGAACGACATTCTGCATCGCTGCCTGTCGGGTGAGGGGTATTTCAAGGGCGACACCATCCCTTCGATCAGCCCGTCGATGGATATTCAAGTCAGCTCGAACTTTGAACGGGCGCTGTACTATGCCTATGGCGAGGATGGCAGCGCTGTGGCGCAGTTGATGGATGAGCTGAAAAGCGGTGGCTTCAATGTCAGTCAGGGCGCAATGGAAGCCTTGCGCGAAAGCTTCGACTCGGGTCGTGTCTCCGAGGATGAAACGCTAGAGACGATCAAACACACGCTGGTCCATAGCGCTGAGCTGGTTTGCCCACACTCGGCTATCGGCATCAAGGTGGGTGAAGATCACCGTACGGTGGATGTACCGATGATCACGCTGGCCACTGCCCACCCAGCGAAATTCCCGGCGGCGGTCGAGAAGGCGAGCGGGGAACATCCGCCTCTTCCATCCCGCATGTCTGATCTGTATGAACGTCCGGAACGGGTGACGCGGATTGCCAATGATCTGGGTGCCCTTGAGGATCATATCAAAGGGCATATCGCCGAGTGACTGTCAGACAAGACCAACTGAAGAACGGATTTCGGATCGTCAGTGAGAACATGCCGGGGCTGCAATCTGCGGCCATCGGCATCTGGGTGACCGCGGGTGCGCGGAACGAGCGGATCGAACAGAACGGGATCGCGCATTTCCTTGAACACATGGCGTTCAAGGGAACCGAGCGCCGTTCGGCGCTGCAAATCGCCGAGGCGATTGAGGATGTGGGCGGCTATATCAACGCCTATACCTCGCGCGAGGTGACGGCCTATTACGCGCGTATTCTGAAAGATGACGTTGCGCTGGCGATGGACGTGATCGGCGACATCGTTCTGAACCCCATCTTCGACCCGCGCGAGATCGAGGTCGAGCGCGGCGTTATCCTTCAGGAAATCGGTCAGGCTTATGACACGCCCGACGATGTGATTTTCGACTGGTTGCAAGAACAGAGCTATCACGATCAGCCCCTGGGCCGCACCATTCTGGGGCCGACCGAGCGGGTCAGCGCGTTTTCGCGCGAAGACCTGTCGGGCTTTGTGTCCGAGCATTACGGCCCCGAGCAGATGATCCTGTCGGCAGCAGGTGCCGTGGATCATGATGCGCTGATGAAAATGGCCGAAGAGATGTTCGGTCATCTGCAACCGCGCAAAGGGTTGATTGCTGAGGCCGCGAAGTTCACCGGTGGCGAAGCGCGGCAGGAAAAGAATTTGGAGCAAGCGCATTTCGCGCTGGCAATCGAAAGCCCGGGCTATCGTGATGATGCGATCTATACGGCGCAGATTTATACCACGGCTTTGGGCGGGGGCATGTCTTCGCGCCTGTTCCAAGAGGTGCGCGAAAGCCGCGGGCTTTGCTATACAATCTTCGCTCAGACCGGGGCCTATGCGGATACCGGCACGACGACGATCTACGCAGGAACCTCGGCCGATCAGGTGGGCGAGCTGGCGACGATCACCATCGACGAGATGAAGCGCGCTGCCCAGGATATGAGCCCGGAAGAAGTCGCCCGCGCCCGCGCCCAGATGAAAGCTGGGATGCTGATGGGGTTGGAGAGCCCATCGAACCGGGCCGAACGTCTGGCGCGGCTGGTGCAGATTTGGGGCCGGGTGCCCTCGCTTGAGGATACGGTCGCCAAGATTGACGCGGTCAGCACCGAGGATGTGCGCGCCTTTGCCGAAACCATGGCGGTGCAGGCCCCGGCGGCGCTGGCGCTTTATGGTCCGGTCTCGGGCGCGCCCACTTTGGTGGAATTGCAGGAGAGGCGCGCGGCGTGATGCTTCTGGGCCGACGCAAGCTGAAACTCGAGACAGCGCGCCTCAGCCTGCGCCCGCCAGTGCATTCTGATTTCAACGATTGGGCGGCTCTGCGGCGGGCCTCGAAAGAGTACCTGACCCCCTGGGAGCCGATCTGGGCCAAAGATCACCTGAGCCGCAAGTCATTTACCAACCGGGTCTATTGGGCGCAGAGGTCGGTGGCCAGCGGCACGGCGATCCCGCTGTTTTTGTTTCGCCGGGAAGATGACACGCTTGTTGGCGCGATCACTTTGGACAATGTTCGACGTGGCCCTGCACAAGCTGGGACACTGGGGTACTGGACTGGTCAGGCCTATGCCCGCAACGGGTATATGCGGGAAGCGATCGGGGCGGTTGTTCACCACGCCTTTACCCGGCTGGACCTGAGCCGGATCGAAGCAGCGTGTCTGCCCGAGAACAAAGCGTCGCGGGGATTGTTGGAGCGGTCCGCGTTCAAATACGAGGGCGTGGCGCAGTCCTATTTGCAAATCAACGGGCGATGGCGGACGCATGTTTTGTATGCCTGTCTGCGATCCGACCGGCGGGGCAAGACGGACGCCGGTTAGGGGTATGGCACGGGGCGAGAGGCCAATGATCTGGATCAGCTATGCGATGATGAGCGTTTCGAGCATCAAAGGGTTTGAAGCTGACGTCGTCCTCAATGACAGAAAGCGCGCTATCGAAGCGATGAAGCGAAACAGACTTGGTGAAGTTCAGCCAGACGAACTTTTCCCAAAAGAAGCTTACGCGAAATACAAAGACAAAAAGGAAAAGAAGCAGCACGACCTGTTCATGGCCGGAGGTTTCTGGACGGTATCTTCTGATTGTGCCGCTGTTCTGCGTCAGTTCGAACTGGGCGAGGGAAAACTCTATCCTGTCAAACTCTTTCAGCATGACCGTACCACTCCGGTTGAGGGTGAATACTTCTGTTTGAACTTTGGAGCACAGAAGACGGCCGTGCTGCCATTTCAATCACCACGTATCCGTAAACCCCATGAAAATAACGACATCTGGGAACCCCCGTTAGCAATGCAAGACAATGACATAGCTATCAGTGCTTCGGCACTCGATGGGCCGGACATCTGGATGGATACTCAACTAGAAGATGCTTTTTTCGTCAGCGATCCGCTGGCACAAGCCTTGCGGGCCGAGAAGGTCTCTCGTGCATTCAAACTGCGCAAGTGCATCGTGATTTGATCGCCTGCCAAGGCTAACCCGCTGTTTTTCCCAATAATGAATCTGAAGGCGTGACATACGCACACGCTGCGCTACACTCCCCTCATGCGCTGGGTTGTTGCGGTATTGGTTTTGATCTCGGGCGGGGCTGCGGCGCAGGAGCGTCGGCCAAGCCATTGTATTGCCATCGCCGATGCGGCGCCCGGCATTGAATATGTTCACAAGGCGGCTTGGACGGATTCGGTGCCTGAGTTCTCGGTCCGGATCAGCTATGTCGCTCATGCTTCGTTTCTGATCCAGACGCAGGGGGGGCTGAACGCGGTTACGGACTTCACGGGTTTCATTGGCGGTGCGGACCTGATCCCGGATGTGGTCACGATGAACCATGCACACAGCACCCATTGGACCGCGAACCCGGATCCGGCGATTCCCCATGTGCTCCCAGGCTGGGGAGAGTTCGGGCAAGGGATCGAGCATCATCTGGATCTGGGTGAGATGCTGGTGCGCAATGTCTCGACCGATATCCGATCTGTCTATGGCGGGGTCGAAGAGCGTGGGAATTCGATTTTTGTCTTTGAGATTGAAGGGCTCTGCATCGGGCATCTGGGACATTTGCACCATATCCCGTCAGATGCGCAGTTTGCGGCCTTGGGACGGTTGGATGTGGTCATGGCAGCCGTGGATGGGGGGACGACCATGCCTTTGCCCGAGATGGTGCAGGTGCTGAAACGGTTGAAAAGTTCGGTCATTATTCCGATGCATTGGTTCTCAGGCTTTTCGTTGGATCGGTTTCTCGTCGATATCCGGGACGAATTTCCAGTCGAGCGGGAAGGTGTTTCTGAGTTGGTCGTTTCGCTTCGCACCCTTCCGGACCGGCCAACGGTCGTGGTTTTGGAGCCTCAGTACCTGATTGACATCGAATAAAGCTTGTCGGGTCTGCCGGAGTTGGGCAAGGAAAGCCTATGACTTTGAAACCCGCTGATGACGCCTTTGCCCAATCCGTCCGTGACGCCCTTGGCGGCGAGGTCTTGCGCAAGCCTGAACCGCGCTATTCTGAGGAGCCCCGTCGCAGGTTTTCAGGGCAGGTCGGTCTATTGGCGGCCCCACGCAGAACAGAAGAGGTCGCGGCCCTGGTGCAGCTGGCTTCTGCCGCGTCGGTGCCTGTTGTCCCCTATGGAGGCGGGACTGGATTGGTTGGAGGACAAGTCATGTCCGCCGGACCTGCGCCCCTTTTGATATCGCTAGAGCGGATGACCGCGATCCGCGCTGTTCATCCGACGGAGAATATCCTGATTGCCGAGGCAGGCGCGGTCCTTGCTGATGTGCAGGCCGCCGCCCAGAGTAACAACCGCCTGTTTCCTTTGTCCTTGGCTGCAGAAGGATCGTGCCGGATTGGCGGCAATCTTGCGACCAATGCGGGCGGGGTCAATGTGCTGCGCTATGGCAATGCGCGCGATCTGTGCCTGGGGCTTGAGGCGGTCTTGCCGAATGGTGAGGTCTGGCACGGGCTCAGCCGGTTGCGCAAGGACAATACCGGCTATGATCTGCGCAATCTGTTGATCGGGTCCGAGGGGACGTTGGGCATCATCACGGCGGCGTCTCTCAAGCTGTCCCCGCGTCCGGCTGGGGTCGGAACGGCGATGGTACAGGTTACGTCGCCCGAGGCGGCCATAGATCTGCTGGCTCTGGCGCGGGATCAGTTGGGCGATGGCGTCAGCACGTTCGAACTGATCCACAGGCAAGGGCTGCAGTTTTTGTCCGAGGTATTGCCAGACGTTCGCCAGCCTTTCGCGATTTCACCCGAATGGTCGGTGCTGATCGAGGTTGGTTTGTTCGGCGGATTGGACCCTCAGACAGCGCTAGAGACGCTTTACGCTGCTGCGGACACACGGGGCCTTGTCATGGATGCCGTGATCGCGCAAAGCGAGGCCCAGCGGGCGGACTTATGGGCAGTACGCGAGCGCATTCCCGAGGCGAACCGGTTGATCGGCTCGGTTTCTAGTCATGATATTTCAGTGCCAATTTCGGATATTCCCGAGTTCATCCGGCAGGGTCCGGACGAAATTGCGCGGATTGGACTGTTCCGCATCAATTGCTTTGGGCATCTGGGGGATGGGAATCTGCACTACAACGTGTTCCCTCCGGCCGGGCGCCAACGGTCGGACTATGATGCGCAGCGCGGACAAATAAAAAGCGCTATCCACGATCTGGTGGATAAGTTCGGCGGGTCAGTTAGCGCCGAGCATGGGGTTGGCCGCCTGAAAACGGATGAATTGGAAAGATATGGGGATCCGGCCAAGCTGACCGCCATGCGGGCAATCAAGTCTGCGCTTGATCCAAAGGGTATAATGAACCCCGGGGCTGTTCTGAAGTCATAGAAGCGGCTCGGGTGTCCCCGAGCCGCTTTTGGCCGTTTTACGAGGCCGGCAGAATCACTTTGTCGATGACGTGGATAACGCCATTCGTTGTTTCGATATCTGCCTGAACGACAGACGCGTCGTTGACCATCACGCCATTGTCCAGATCAATCGTCACTTCGCCGCCTTGAACGGTTGCAGCCGTCATGTCATCGGACAGATCGCCCGACATCACCTTGCCCGGTACCACATGATAGGTCAGAACGGCGATCAACTGATCTTTATTCTCGGGCTTCAACAGCGTTTCGACAGTACCTTCGGGTAGTGCTGCGAAGGCTTCGTCGGTCGGGGCGAAGACAGTGAACGGGCCATCGCCTTTCAGCGTATCAACCAGCTCGGCGGCTTGAACGGCGGCGACCAGAGTTTCAAAGCTGCCCGCGCCGACAGCAGTGTCCACGATGTCTTTCTTGGCTCCGGCGAATGCAGCCGATGCGATCAGAGCGCCGGACACACCGGCAATAGCGAGTTTGCGAAACATGGTAACAGATTCCCTTGTTGGAATGCCGTCAGTGGCATCGACAAGGGGTACGGCGCCCAATCACAACAAGATCACTGAATATTTCGATAAATTGTTATTGAATATGCAGTGACCCGCGCTAAGCCGACGCGGGTTGGAATTTCCACTCACGTTTTTGTGATCGAAGGGCCTTCAAAGACCTTCGAATTCACACAAAACATGCACATCCATGTCCAGATCTTCCAGAACTTTGCGGCCGCCTAGCTCGGGCAGGTCGATGATGAACGAGCAGGACACGATCTCTCCGCCCAATCGTTCGATCAGTTTGATGCCAGCCGCTGCGGTGCCACCTGTGGCCAGCAAGTCATCCACGACAAGAATCTTCTCGCCGGGCTGGATCGCGTCATCGTGGATTTCGACGATGGCCTCACCATATTCCAGTTTGTAGTCTTGGCTGATCGTGGTGCCGGGCAGCTTTCCCTTCTTGCGGATTGGAACGAAGCCAACGCTAAGCTGATGAGCAATTGCGCCACCCAGAATAAAACCACGTGCCTCTAGGCCCACGACCTTGTCGATGCGTTCGCCCGCATAGGGATGCAGCATCTGATCAATTGCCATGCGAAACCCGCGCGGGTCTGCGAACAGGGTGGTCACATCGCGGAACATGATCCCTTCATGCGGGAAATCGACGATGGTGCGGATGTAATCCTTGACCGACTTGTTTCTGGACATGGCGGACCCCTTTGGCGTCAGAATACGCTGGGCTGTTTGGCCCATTGGGGTCAGTCATGCAAGGATTGATTGTGTGATCTTATTTGCGGCGTTTCAAAAGAACGTTCGGCAAACTCTTGTATCGGTACAGAGACGAAGGCAGCCACGACAAATGGGGTTTGCGCCAATTGCGTTGGTCTCGCAAAAGAAATGCCTGAGCAGCATGCAGATTCATTGCCATAATCCTTTTTTATTGTTAGGTGCTCGATAACTACAATTTCTATGCTATGTATATACATTGCATCGCAAAAAGAATCAAGGGTCTGTCAGGGATAGGGCGCGTGGCTAAGAAAGACGGTAAAGGTTCTACCAAGAAAAACAGTCAATTGGTTCTGCGTTTAGACAAAGACGAGCGTGATGCTTTCGTTGAGCTGTGCAAAGAATTGGATACCTCGGCCGCACGGGAAATCCGGCGGTTCATCCGCGGTTTCATGAAGGAAAACGCCGAGGATTAGGTCGGGCGTCGCAGGACTGCGGTCGCCACGCCCATTCCGATCAGGGTCAACCCTCCGAATTTTGTCATGGCATTCAGGACGCCTGCGCGTCCAATCATCATGCGCAACCTGTCAGCCATCAACGCATAGGCCAGAGCGTTCAGCCATGCGAGGCCGACAAATGTCGCGATTAAGATGGCGAATTGCGGGCCCAGGGGGTCTGTCGGACGAATGAACTGCGGGACAAATGCGATGAAGAACGCAATGGATTTCGGGTTCAGGGCCGTGACAGCCACAGCGTGCCCAAAGACACTGCGCGTTGTAACATCGCGACCGGTCTCTAACGTCTCTACGCCGCCCACGGGCGCGCTGCGTAAAAGCTTTACTCCAAGCCAGATCAGGTAAGCCGCGCCTACCCATTTCAGCACCGAAAACAAGGTTGCTGATGCCAGAACCAACGCCCCCAACCCAAGCAATGACGCTGTCATCGCGACCAGATCGCCTAAAGCGACCCCTGTGGCCGAGGCGACAGCGACGCTGCGCCCTTTGGACAACGCATAGCTGAGAACCAGCAGAACGGTTGGGCCGGGGATCAGCAGCAAAGCGGTCGAAGCAGCCACAAAGGCAAGCCAGAGATCAAGGGACATAGGGCATCCTGTTAAACGTTTTGCACCACAAAGCCTGTGCGCTGGCGTCAGGTCAAGCCCTCGAACGATCCGTCACGAAGCGCATCAAAGCTTCAAGCGGACCGCGATGGAAACGCCGACGCCAAACCAGTGCAAATCCGGAGGATGCGACACAGAATCCAACGCCATACCCTAAAATCTGAACCGCGCTCAGGGAACCGTTCAGCAATCCGGCTTCGTCCAGAATACCCATGCCAATCAGAATATGCGCCACATACAGCGTCAAGCTGATGCGTCCCGGTGCTGTCAGGGCTGCAGCAATTCCCAGTCGCTGAATGCGTGGCCAAAGCTTCAGCAGCAACCCGATTACGACGCAGGATGATCCGGTTCCTGCCAGGATATAGAACGGGCCGGGTGGTATCGACGCGGTCCCAAGATAAGGGTCCGAGACCAGTATCCTGGGAAACAGGGCCAACACTGCAGCTCCAAATCCCCTCATGATCAGGCGGTGTTGAATGCAGATCGTATGCAGTTGCGACCGCCCGATGGCCATGCCGATCAAAAGGAAAGCAGCCCATGGCAACACTGGGTGCCAGCCATTGAAAACAGCGTTGCGCAGAAAGCCGGGCAGGGTCCACAGGTCGGTGTAGGTCAGTGTGCTCCAATCCCAACCCCGATCATAATCGAAGATCAGGTGCGCCAGAGCAGATAGCCCAACGATTCCCAGTGCCCCAAGCCACAAGCCGCGTGGAGAGGATGCCAGAAATGCGGCTCCAATCAGGAAATACAACGCGTAGAAATGCAGGATATCGGCGTCAAACACCGTCAAGTTGATTAGGCCGAGCACAAACAGAAACGCCGCGCGTCGAAGCAACAAGCTGACCGAGAGCCGGGCCAACCCGATCCCAATGCCGGCCAAAATGACAAACAAGGCCGCCGCGCGCCCTTCTAATGCGTCTATAAAACCAGAGGCCCAATCCTGACCCGGAACGACCTGTGCTGCGATGCGGAAGTTCACCAACACCATGCCGCAATAGGCCAGAAACCTGGCTGCGTCCAAAGCCTCAAATCTTTGCATACTGCCCTCTGATGCGGTCTCGACTGCGGTTTGACACGCCATTGTGGCGCAACTGCGGCTTAAATTCCCAAGCGGGATAAACAAATCGCGAGCGCGGGCAACGGTTCATTTTGGGTTCGGTACACAAGAGGTGGCCTGCCCCACCGCCGCAGATAAAGATTGGATTAAACCCGCGAGTTGCGCCTTGAAACGTGGCACGTGATGCACGACCTCGGACGAAACCACGTGCTGCGCAAAGGAGTTGAAAATGGTGACCGAGACGACAGATACGAACGCGCGCACAAATTCTGCGCGGTCCGGGTTCGGGCGGCTGAAGCTGTGCCTTGTAGTGGCTTTTCTGTTGGTCGGAGTGGTCTATTCAGGCGTGCTTGGGTACATCTATTTCAACCAGCAATCATTGGTTTTCAAACCCGATGGTGAATTGCCGAAACCATCAGAAGTTGGGTTAGCGGACATGGAGGTTGTGTCTCTGCCCATGTCTGATGGCACTTTGCTCACAGCATGGTCAGCCCCTGCGGTGCGAGAAGGTGCGCCGACGGTACTGTTCTTTCATGGTCAGAGCGGGAACCTAAGCGACCGATCCGACAGGTTGCGCGAAATTCTCAACAGTGGGTTTGGCCTGTTCGCCCCAAGTTACCGTGGTTTTCCCGGCAGTGCCGGCGAACCTTCAGAGGAGGCGCTGATCGCGGATGCGATTTTGATGTATGACCGGCTAGAGGCCGATGGTGCCTCGGTCATTTTGCATGGTCAAAGCCTAGGGACAGGAATTGCAGCCGCCGTAGCAGCCGAACGCCCGAATGCCCGAATGCTGGTGCTTGAGGCTCCTTACACAGCGACAGTGGACATCGCGGCCGAGCGCTATCCTTTTCTGCCTGTCTCTGCCCTGATGAAGGACCAGTTTAGAACTCGGGACCTGATTGAGAGTGTTAAAGTGCCGACTCTGATCTTCCACGGAACTCTGGATGAGACCATTCCGGTTGCGCACGGTCAGGCTTTGGCCGCACTGGCAGGCGAGACCGTTCAGTTGTTCGTCATCCCGGGCGGAACGCATAACGACCTATGGTCACATGGCCTGTGGGATGAGGTGCAAACAGCCCTGTCGCGGTAGGCCGGATTACAATACCCGACCAGCCACAGCATCCAGTTTAGCCAGCAGGGCCGGGTCGCGTTTTTCAGGCGCGGTCAGGATCGCATATTCCAGCGCCCGGTCACAGCCATGAGGACAAGGCGCACGGTCCGGCCCAAGCAGATCGGGCAACCCCTTGACCAGTGCGCGCCCTTTCTCGGCATTCCCGGTCAGAGTTGCAATGATTGCGGTCACGTCGACTTCGCCATGGTCCGGGTGCCAACTGTCGTAGTCGGTGACCATCGCGATCGAGGCGTAACACAGCTCGGCCTCACGGGCGAGCTTGGCCTCGGGCATGTTGGTCATTCCGATCACGTCGCAGCCCCAGTGTTCGCGGTACATTTTGGATTCCGCCAGCGTCGAGAATTGCGGTCCCTCCATCGCCAGATAGGTTCCGCCCCGGCGGATGTTTATCCCTGCCGCCTTGCCAGCGGTTTCGCATGCATCCGACAGGCGGGGGCACGTCGGGTGGGCGACGCTGACATGGGCTACACAGCCAGTACCGAAAAAGCTTTTGTCGCGGGCAAAAGTCCGGTCGATGAATTGATCCACGATCACGAAATCACCCGGCGCCATATACTCGCGAAATGACCCGCAGGCCGAGACAGAGATGACATCGCTCACGCCCAGCCGTTTCAGCGCATCGATATTCGCGCGATATGGAACCTCGGTCGGGGAATGCACGTGGCCGCGCCCGTGGCGCGGCAGGAACGCCATCTCGACCCCGTTCAGTGATCCCGTCAGGATTTGATCTGACGGATCGCCCCATGGTGTTTCAACCGTACCCCATTCAGCGTTCTCTAGCCCGTCAATGTCGTAGATGCCTGATCCGCCGATAACCGCAATCTTGGTCTGGGTCACTTGTTCTCTCCGGGTTGTGGTGCCTGATCCGGGATTTGTGCGCCGCAGTTTTGGGTTTGACAAGGGTCAATACGAGTTACTGCAGCGTCAAAAGGTTACGGGTTTGCGCCTGCTGCTGAAAATCACTCCACGCTGCATCAAATTGCTGCAATGGCCATGTCAGGTCCTGCGCCTGTCCATGTCGGTCACGGAAAACAAAGCGATAAGCGTCTCCGTCCAACATGGCAGCGATGATCTCATCCGCGCCGCTTCCGTCGAAGGTGCAACCAAGGCCGGTAAGGCATCCAGGGCTGCGGGTGCGCCAGACAACGCCGTCGCTGCCGTCAATGCGGAAGCCGGACGGCCAGAACAAGGTGCCGGGTTCTATTCCGAATTCGACCTGAACTCCGGTCGGGGCAGGGGTAATAAAGACGTATTGTGCGCCGAATTTGGGGCGGTACGAGAAGACCTCGGCCCGGCGAATATAGCAGCGCTGCTTCAGCGCGCCGTATTCTTCACGTTCGTCGCAGATCGAGTTCCATACGCCGAACGATTCATAATGGGTCACGCGCCAATTGCTGGCCGTGTCATTGCCCCGCAGGTCCTGTGCGAACGCAGCCATCGGGGCTAGTAGGAAAAGGATCAACCATCGCATGGCCAATAAGTGCGTATCCGTGACGCCCGGTTCAACTCACGACTCTGCGATCGCTCGGTATGCGCTTTTTGCATAGCAGCCTCCCACCTGATGCGGTGGCTCCAAGGTTCGATGACGGGTAGAAAGCCCCTTTCGCGCGCGCACCAACCGACAGGACATCTTATGCCCCGAGCCATGCTGGCAAGCTTTGCCAACCGTATCGCCAAACCCGACCTGCGTTGGGTGCCGGATGAGGGGTTGACCGCCTCGCGCCTGCGGATCGAGCTATTGTCCGGCCTGACTGTGGCCCTTGCGCTGGTGCCCGAGGCTGTGGCCTTTGCCTTTGTTGCCGGGGTTCATCCGTTGGTGGGGTTGTACGCGGCTTTCATGGTCGGATTGATCACGGCGCTGATCGGGGGGCGTCCGGGTATGATCTCGGGCGCGACCGGGGCGCTTGCGGTGGTAATGGTGGCGCTGGTGGCAGAACATGGGGTCGAGTACCTGTTTGCGACCGTCGTTCTTATGGGAATTTTGCAGGTGATCGCAGGGGCGATGCATTGGGGGCGGTTCATCCGTCTGGTGCCTCATCCGGTGATGCTGGGCTTTGTGAACGGTCTGGCCATCGTGATCTTTCTGGCGCAGCTGGGCCAGTTCAAGGTGCCCGGCACCATGGAGAACACCGGCCATGGCATGGGCGGAGGTGAGTGGCTCTCGGGTCTGCAACTCTATACCATGCTGGGTCTGGTCGCGCTGACAATGGCGGTGATCTGGGTCATGCCGCGCATCACGCGGGTTGTTCCGGCCCCGCTGGCCGGGATTGTCGTCGTTGCCGCATTGGTAATCGGCTTTGGCCTGGACGTGCCGCGCGTCGGTGATCTGGCCTCGATCGAAGGTGGCCTGCCGCCCTTCCACATCCCGATGGTGCCGCTGACCTGGGAAACCTTTGAAATCATCCTGCCCTACGCCGTCATTCTGGCCGCCATCGGCCTGATTGAATCGCTGCTGACCCTGAATCTTGTGGGTGAGATAACGGGCAAACGAGGCGGTGCATCGCAGGAATGTATCGCGCAGGGCGTTTCCAACGTCGCAACCGGGTTCTTCGGTGGCATGGGCGGCTGTGCGATGATCGGCCAGTCGATGATCAACGTGAAATCAGGGGGGCGGACTCGCATCGCCGGGATCGCCGCTGCGCTATTCCTGCTTATCTTCATCCTTTTTGCCTCACCACTGATCGAACAGATTCCTCTGGCCGCTCTGGTCGGCGTGATGTTCATGGTGGTGATCGGCACCTTCGCTTGGAATTCGTTTAACATCATGCGAAAAGTGCCTCTGATGGACGCGTTCGTCATTGTGCTGGTGACGGTTGTGACGGTGATGGAGGACCTCGCAGTCGCAGTTGTCGTTGGCGTGATCGTCTCGGCGCTGGCTTACGCATGGAACAACGCAAAACGCATCCACGCGATTACACGTGACTCGGCGACCGAGAAAGGCGCCAAGGTATATGAAATCCAGGGCCCGCTGTTCTTCGGATCGTCCGACGGGTTTGTCGAACTCTTCGATGTCTCGAACGATCCTGAAACCGTCATTGTGGATTTCGCAGAAAGCCGCGTTGTCGATCAATCAGCACTTCAGGCCATCGAGAACATCGCCGGAAAATACGAAGCCGCAGGTAAACGGGTCATGTTGCGCCACCTGAGCCGCGATTGCCACAAACTGCTGAACAAGGCCGGCCATCTGATGGTCGATAGTGATGACGACCCGGATTATGAAATCGCGGTGGACTACTCAGTCCGCACCGGCATTCTGGGTGGCCACTGAGGCTTTAGCGTGGCTCTGCCTCGCGCTCCGGGGTTGTTACAGCCAGATGGATATAGGATCCCTAGCTTCATCTGGCTAAAAGTACCTCGGGGGAGACGCCCGCAGGGCGGCGGGGGCAGAGCCCCTTTTGCGATCAGTCATCGGGACGGTTGAGGGAAAACAGTTCCGTGACCACGGAGTAGTCACGGTACCCTAGCCGTGCCAGTGGCTGGAATGTGGTGACGTCGAATTTACCGTCTTTCAAACAGTCGTCTCTTAAATGCACGCCAGTTACTTCTCCGAAGACAACCCGGTTTGCTTCTCCGGGCAGCTTCACGATCTGGGTCAGCTTGCATTCAAGGGCGGCAGGCGCCCCCTGAATCCTGGCGCAAGGAATGGTTTCACACTCTATTGCAGTCAAACCTGCATGGTCGAATTCATCCACGTGTTTCGGCAATCCCGCAGAACTTGCGTTCATTGCATCCCGATGCGCATGCGCCACGACATTCACACAAAAAACACCTGTGGCTTCGATGTTGGCGATACTGTCTTTGCCACCTTCCTGATCTGGTTTCGTGCCCGTCGTGGCGAACATAACCTGCGGAGGAGTATATGCGACGCCGTTAAAAAACGAATACGGGGCCAGATTGTTCACTCCATCCATGTCGCGGGACGAGATCCAGCCGATCGGGCGTGGCGTGATGATGGCGTTGAAAGGGTTATGCGGCAGACCGTGGCCGTCTTCGGGGCGATAGAACATATGTACTCCAAGCGTTTGCCCAAGGCGTAACGAAGTGCTAGGGCGAATTCCAGCAAGGAAAAGAGGGCAGGGGTGCAGCAATTCGCGATCAAGCCGGAGGAACCGGACGATTGGTGGGAGGTCGAGGCTTTGTACGACCTGTGTTTCGCGCCGGGGCGCGAGGCATTGTCCTCGTACCGTTTGCGTGATGACGTGCCACCTGTTTCCGGGCTTTCATTGGTCGCACGGGATGGGCAAGGGATTTTGGCAGGAGCGATCCGGTTCTGGCCCGTGCATGTCGGGGGTCATGATGCCCTGCTTTTAGGGCCCGTCGCCGTGCACCCAACACACCAGGGCGAGGGTTTGGGCGGATTCCTCATTCACGAAGGCCTGCAAGCAGGGCGCGAAAAGGGGTGGCAGCGCGTTATGCTGGTTGGTGATGCGCCTTATTACGCAAGGTTCGGGTTCTCACGTTTGGAACACATCAAGATGCCGCCGCCAACCAACCCAGATAGGGTTTTGGGCGCGGAGCTGACTGAAGCGGCATGGTTTGGAGTCACGGGTTCGGTGACCCGATGGTCGCGCTGAGCTATTGAAAATCAGTCAACAAGTTCCGATGTTTCTGTCAGGAGGATTTCATGCAGGACATCGCTCTTGTAGAAAAACTGGATACAGAGGCCGAGTTGGATCGGCTTGCCGCGCATTACAAATATGCAGGGGGTGCTGGCGTCAAACTGCTCAACAGTCTTGGCGGTTCGGCTGAAACCTTGCTGGATCAGCTGCCAGACCCGGTCAGGCGGGGGCTGACAGGCGCGACTGAACAGGCACTATGGGCTGCTATGCACGCGGCAGAAGGTTCGCGCCGTGCGGTGCCGGATCAAAAGCCATGGGTAAACACAGCCGTGACCACAGTAATGGGCGCGGCAGGTGGGATAGGCGGTGTGTCTTCCGCATTGATGGAGCTGCCAGCGACCACAACAATGCTGCTTCGTGCGATACAGGGTGCCGCCGCGTATGAGGGGTTCAATCCTTCAGAGGACGGAGTGAAGTTCGATTGTGTTCGCGTTCTTTCGGCTGCCGGGCCACTTTCATACGATGACGGCGCCGATCTGGGCTTTTTCTCGGTCCGCCTGACTCTGACAGGGCCGGCCATGCAAAAGCTGATTGCTGCGGTCGCGCCGAAACTGTCGGTGGTTCTGGGGCAAAAGCTTGCGGCGCAATCTATTCCTGTCCTTGGGGCGTTGGCTGGCGGCGGGACGAACTTCGTGTACAGCCGGTATTACCAACAAATCGCCCGGGTCCATTTTGGCTTGCGCCGCCTTGCCGTTGACGCCGACATTCCTCATGATCAGCTTTTACGTAAGCTCTCTGCGCGAATGTAGGATATTGGACAGCGCATCGCTTAACCGTGAAGCGACAGCGGTGCCCATACGGTTACCTGCAGCCATAGAGGTATTGATATTGCGCTGATGGGCGGTATCTATTCCGCATCTGAAGTCTGGACTGATCATGATTCAATACGCGTTGAAATGCAGTAACGGTCACAGTTTTGACAGTTGGTTTCAATCGGCTGCAGCTTACGACAAGCTGGCAGCTGCAGGGATGGTGTGCTGTGCTGTTTGTGGTAACAGCGGGGTCGAAAAAGCGATTATGACGCCGCGTGTCCGGCCAGCCCGAACCATTGAGGCGCGCTCGGAACCCTCTGAACGTTCGGAAAAGTCGGTGGATATGGCGACGCCTACACCGGATGTTGAGCAGGCTCTTGCCGAACTACGTCGCAAGGTCGAAGAGAACTCGGATTATGTCGGCAAGGACTTTGCCAGTGAGGCCCGTAAAATTCATTTGGGTGATGCGCCCGAGCGGGCGATCTATGGCGAGGCCAAACCCGAAGAGGCAAAGGCCCTGATAGATGACGGCGTTCCGGTGGCGCCTTTGCCCTTTGTTCCAACGCGAAAGACCAACTGACCCATGCATATTATGATCACCGGAGCAGGCCGTGGAATCGGACGCACTCTGGCGGATCGTTATCGGGCGCAGGGGCATAGTGTGACCGGAACCGCTCGCGATGGCAGTGCCGAGATCGTTTTGGATGTCACAAAGCCTGACCAGCAGCGCGCGATGGCGTCACGGCTTAGAGACACTGCCGTCGATCTGCTGATCTGCAATGCAGGTGTCTATCTGGATAAGTCGGAAAGCATCGCGGGTTACCCAGCCGAAATGTGGGCCCAGACATTTGCGTCCAATGTGACCGGAGTATTTCTGACAGTTCAGGCGCTTTTACCCAATCTGCGCAAGGCCAAGGGGAAAATCGCCATCCTGTCTTCGCAGATGGCCTCGCACACGCGGGCGCCGGGTGGCAGCTATATTTACCGCTCTTCAAAGGCGGCTGTGTTGAATTTGGGTCGCAACCTGTCAACGGACCTTCGTCATGACGGCATTGCTGTCGGAATCTATCATCCGGGTTGGGTTCAGACAGATATGGGCGGGCCCGCAGCTGAGATTACCGTAGATCAGGCCGTGGATGGCCTGATGGCTCGGTTCAAAGACCTGTCTTTAGAAAATACGGGCTGCTTTGACACCTTTGACGGACAGGCCCATGCTTACTGAGCGGTCAGGGCAGCCGTCGGGATCTCATAAACTTCGCCGGGATCGACGAAGATCACCATGACATTGCCTTGCGTCTCATAGCTAAGGCGCGCGGCTGAATTTGTTGAATCCGGCACGCCATCGGTGAAATAGATGTTGCGGACTTCGCCGTTGCCCATTCCAACAGCCAGAGTGATTTGCCCATCGTCATGGCGGCGCAGCTCGGCATTGCAACTGCGCAGCGGTTCTCCGGCATTTGTTGCGCAAGGGACAGTTCCCAAAGCATTTTTCCCGTCTGTTCCTGCCAGTGTTGAAACCTGGGCCAGCGCTGGTGTGGACAATAGAGCAAAGACAAGAGCAAGACGGGGCATGTTGGATTTCCTGAAATAACGGATGAGAGCAAGCTGACACCGCTAGGAGCGGTTGTAAAGCGACCGTACGACGCGACCGAACAGGTTTTGAACACTTGCCCTTAACGCCCCCCTGACTTAAGACGCACGGGATCTGAATTCCAAGGCGCGGAGACGACTGCCCCCATGCCCTTACTCGTGATGAAATTCGGCGGCACATCCGTCGCCAACCTGGACCGTATCCGCCGTGCGGCCAAGCGTATCGGCGTTGAAGTGGCAAAAGGCTATGACGTAATCGTCATCGTCTCGGCCATGTCCGGCAAAACCAACGAGCTGGTGGGCTGGGTGAACGAAACCTCTCCGTTGTTCGATGCGCGCGAATATGATGCTGTTGTGTCCTCGGGCGAGAATGTGACCGCTGGTCTGATGGCGTTGACGCTGCAAGAAATGGATATCCCTGCGCGCAGTTGGCAGGGCTGGCAGGTGCCGCTGATGACCACCAGCGCCCACAGCCAGGCCCGAATTGAGGAAATCCCGACCGACAATCTGAATCAGAAGTTCGGCGAAGGCATGCGGGTTGCCGTGGTCGCCGGGTTCCAGGGCATCAGCCCCGAGGGTCGTATCACCACGCTGGGCCGCGGCGGTTCGGACACGACGGCGGTGGCCTTTGCCGCAGCTTTTGGTGCCGAGCGGTGCGACATCTATACGGATGTGGACGGCGTCTATACCACCGACCCGCGAATCTGTGAAAAGGCGCGCAAGCTGGACAAGATTTCGTTCGAGGAAATGCTCGAACTGGCCTCGCTGGGGGCCAAGGTTCTGCAGACCCGCTCGGTCGAGCTGGCGATGCGCTACAAGGTGAAACTGCGCGTTCTCTCAAGTTTCGAAGAACAATCCGACGAGGCCGGCACGCTGGTCGTCGATGAGGAGGATATCATGGAATCCAATGTTGTGGCCGGTGTGGCCTATTCCCGCGACGAAGCCAAGATGACCGTCGTGTCCGTGGCCGACCGCCCCGGCATCGCCTCGATCATCTTCACCGCGCTTAGCGATGAAGGCGTGAATGTGGACATGATCGTTCAGAACATCTCGGACGAGGGGCGCACGGACATGACCTTTTCCTGCCCCACCGATCAGGTGGCACGCGCTGAAAAAGCCCTGTTGGCGATCAAGGATGCTGGTGAGCTGAACTACGCCGAATTGGTCGCTGACGAAGACGTCTGTAAGGTTTCGGTGGTTGGCATCGGCATGCGGTCACAATCGGGTGTTGCAGCCAAGATGTTCAAAATTCTCTCGGATGAGGGGATCAACATTAAGGTCATCACAACTTCCGAGATCAAAATTTCCGTGCTTGTGGACAGGAAATACATGGAACTTGCGGTTCAGGCACTGCATGATGCCTTTGAATTGGACAAGGCGGCCTGAGCGTTTCAGCCAAGGGTCTTGCCTGACGCACTAATTTGGGTGGGCCATGGCGGACGGTACCGAAACAGAATCTCGTAAGCTGCTGGGGCGGCTGCGCGAAGAGATGGCGAGCGAGGCCGCCGGTCAGGAACGTCTTGACCGGATCACCAGCCTGATTGCGGATAGCATCAGGGCCGAGGTGTGCTCGATTTACCTGTTCCGCGATGAAGATACGCTTGAACTGTGCGCGACCGAGGGGCTGGCACCCGAAGCCGTTCACCAAACCCGGATGCGCATGGGCGAGGGGCTGGTTGGGCGGGTCGCCAAATCCGGCCAGATCGTCAATACGGCGGATGCACCTTCAGCCAAGGGCTTTCGGTATATGCCCGAGACGGGCGAGGAGCGGTTTTCGTCTTTCCTTGGTGTCCCGATTCAGCGCCTGGGCGAAAAGCTGGGCGTTTTGGTGGTTCAGTCGCGGGACGCGCGGGAATACTCAGCCGATGAGGTCTACGCGCTGGAAGTGGTGGCCATGGTTCTGGCCGAAATGGCCGAGCTTGGCGCCTTTGTGGGCGAAGGCGCGGCCTTGTCGCCCCGTCATCAGCAATCTGTACAGTTGACCGGAGGGCCGGCGCAGGAAGGATCTGCCGAGGGTCATGTCTGGTTGCATGAGCCTCGTGTCGTTGTCACCAACCCGATCGCCGAAGATCCACACCGCGAACGTGAACGCCTGATCGAAGCGGTGGATGAATTGCGGGTGGGCGTCGATAAGATGCTCGAGATTTCCAAGGATGGCGATACCGAGCAGTTGCAGGTTTTGGAAGCCTATCGGATGTTTGCCAATTCCAAAGGCTGGATGCGCCGGATGGAGGAAGACATCGCGCGTGGCCTCAGCGCCGAGGCCGCCGTGGAGAAAGAGCAGTCTCAGGCGCGCGCTCGCATGGGCCAAGTGACAGACCCTTATTTGCGCGAACGGCTGGCCGATCTGGATGACCTGTCGAACCGTCTGCTGCGTATTCTGACGGGGCAGGGCAATACCAATGGCGCAGATCTGCCCCCTGATCCTATCCTGATTGCGCGCAATATCGGCCCCGGCGATCTGTTGGAATATGGCCGGTCACTGAAGGGCATCGTGCTTGAGGAAGGCTCGGTCGGCAGTCACGCCACCATCGTCGCCCGCGCGCTGGCGATTCCGCTTGTGGTGCATGTGGGCCGCATCACGACCGAGGCGCTGAATGGGGATCATATCCTGGTCGACGGCGACAACGGCACCGTGCATCTGCGCCCCGAAGATACGGTGGTCTCGGCCTTCCGCGATAAGATCGCGATGCAGGCGAAGGCGCAGGAACGCTATGCCTCGATCCGCGAAACCCCGTGCGTGACCCGCGATGGTGAGCGGATCAATCTGGTGATGAACGCGGGACTGATGGCCGATTTGCCGTCGTTGAACAATTCCGGGGCCGAGGGTGTGGGCCTGTTCCGGACCGAGCTGCAATTCCTGATCCGCACGCAGATGCCCAAACGATCCGAATTAGTTACGCAATATCAGCGCGTGCTGGATGCGGCGGGCGAAAAGCGGGTCGTGTTCCGAACGTTGGATATCGGTTCGGACAAGGTGTTGCCCTATATGAAACACGTGGCCGAGCCCAATCCTGCGCTGGGTTGGCGCGCGATCCGAGTGGGGTTGGACAAGCGCGGCGTGATGCGCATGCAGTTGCAAGCGCTGCTGCGCGCCGCCAACGGCCGCCCGTTGTCGATCATGTTCCCCTTCGTTGCACAGGCGGATGAGTTCCGCGAAGCCCGTTGGGAGGTCAACAAAACCATCGAACGCGAAAAGCGTCTGGGTCACGTCCTGCCGGAAAAGATCGAAGTAGGGGCGATGCTGGAAACGCCTTCGTTGGCTTTTGCGCCGCAGAAATTTTTTGACGAGGTGGACTTCGTCTCGATCGGCGGCAACGACCTGAAACAGTTCTTCTTCGCCGCTGACCGCGAAAACGAGCTGGTGCGCCGCCGCTATGATACTCTGAACGTCAGTTTCCTCAGCTTCATCGAGCGTATCGTCGAGCGCTGCAATATCTCGAACACGCCACTTTCGTTTTGCGGCGAGGATGCCGGTCGCCCGGTCGAGGCTTTGTGCCTGGCCGCTATGGGCATCAGGTCTCTGTCGATGCGCCCGGCCTCGATTGGTCCGGTCAAAAGCGTGTTGTTGCGTGCCGATCTGCAATCGCTGCGCAAGATCATCGCTGATGCCCGGCACCGTGGTGAACAATCTGTGCGACCCGCAGTGATGGAATGGCTACGTAATCAGGGGTGATCGCAGCGCCGCAGGGGGCATAATTCAAATCTGATGTTGATTTTAACGCTGGTTTTGACTAGTTCCTCGGTAAATGTTAGCGATAACATGTCTGGCGATGCCATTGAATCTGAAGGAGGCCGTCGATGGTTTCACGCGTTATTCCCGTTAACCCCTTTGATCTGGTGCTTTTTGGCGCGACCGGGGATTTGGCGCAGCGCAAGATTCTGCCCGGACTTTATCATCGATTCGAGGTTGGCCAGATGCCGCCTGATGCACGGGTGATTGGTACAGCGCGGTCTGACATGGACAGTGACGGGTTCCGCGAGCAGCTTCGGGCGTCGATGCAGGAATTCGCACCCGGGTTCAAAAAGGATGTCCTGGATCGATTTTTGGCACAGGTCGAATATGTGCCGGTGGACGCGTTGGGTGATGCGGGGTGGTCGGATCTGGCCAAGACATTGCGCCCCGATGTGGTGCGCGCGTTCTACCTGTCCGTCGGGCCCAGCCTGTTTTCCGGGATTGCGCAACGCTTGAATGATCACGGACTTGCGACGCCGGACAGCCGTATCGTGGTCGAGAAGCCGTTTGGGCATGATTTGACCTCGGCCAAGGCGCTGAACGAAGGGTTGCGGGCTTGCTTTGAAGAGCATCAGATTTACCGGATCGATCACTATCTGGGCAAGGAAACCGTACAGAACCTGATGGCTTTGCGTTTCGCCAATTCCCTGTTCGAGCCGCTGTGGAATGCCACCCATGTCGACCACGTCCAGATCACCGTGGCCGAAACCGTGGGAGTCGAGGGGCGGGGGGCCTATTACGATCAGTCTGGTGCAATGCGGGACATGGTCCAGAACCATCTGGTTCAGTTGTTGTGTCTGACCGCGATGGAGCCACCCTCGAAATTTGCGCCCAACGCGGTGCGCGACGAGAAGGTCAAGGTGATTGAGGCGCTGGAACCGGTCGAGCCCAAAGACATCGCCCGCGGTCAGTACCGCGCCTCGGATGGTAAAAACGGCTATGTCGATCATGTGGGCGATCCGGCCAGCCGCACCGAAAGCTATATCGCACTGAAGGTTCATATTGGCAACTGGCGCTGGGCCGGCGTGCCGTTTTACCTGCGCACGGGCAAACGCCTGCGCGCGCGCGAATCCGAGATTGCGGTGTTCTTTCGCGACCCGCCGCATACGATTTTCCCGAATGTTGGCCCTCTGCACGGCAACGTGCTGGTGATCCGTCTGCAACCGGACGAAGGCATCACCCTGCGCACCACGATCAAAGACCCGGGTCCGGGTGGGTTCCGTCTGTCCGACGTGGCGCTGGACATGAGCTTTGCCGAGGCGCTGGGCGCGGATGCACGGGCGCAGGACGCCTATGAACGGCTTGTCATGGACGTCATTCGCGGCGACCAGACCCTGTTCATGCGTGGGGACGAGGCCGAGGCCGCCTGGGCTTGGGTTGATCCCATTATTCAGGGTTGGGAGGACCGCGGCGACCGGCCTGCACGCTACGATCAGGGCAGTTCCGGACCCGAAGAAGCCTTGATGCTAATGCATCGCGACGGGCGCCGTTGGCGTCAGATCGGAGGATAAACATGGTTCATTCTGTAATCACCGACGTCACCCAACGTATCATTGACCGCAGCGCCGATCTGCGCGGCTCTCACTTGGAACGGATGGAACAGGCCAAGTCCAAAGGCCCGGCCCGAGCGCACCTGTCCTGTAGCGGTCAAGCCCACGCCTACGCGGGCGCGGGCGAAGACCAACAATCAATGGCCACCGGAACAGCGGGCAATCTAGGGATCGTCACCGCTTACAATGACATGCTCTCGGCCCACCAGCCGTTCGAGCGTTACCCGGCCCTGATCCGCGATGCGATCCGCGCAGCGGGTGGTACGGCGCAGGTCGCGGGCGGCGTTCCCGCCATGTGCGATGGCGTCACGCAGGGTGAGGCGGGGATGGAGCTGTCGCTGTTCTCGCGCGATGTGATTGCGCTGGCCACCGGCGTGGCACTCAGCCACAACACCTATGACGCTGCTGTTTTCCTGGGCGTCTGCGACAAGATCGTCCCCGGCCTGATCATCGGGGCGCAGGCGTTTGGCCATCTTCCCGCTGTTTTCCTGCCCGCAGGTCCCATGACCAGCGGTCTGCCGAATGATGAAAAGGCCAAGGTTCGCCAAAAATTCGCGACCGGAGAAGTCGGCCGCGACGAACTGATGAAAGCCGAAATGGCCGCCTATCACGGCCCCGGCACCTGCACCTTTTATGGCACCGCAAACACCAATCAGATGCTGATGGAGTTCATGGGCCTGCACCTGCCGGGCTCTAGCTTCGTCAATCCCAACACACCCCTGCGCGATGCGCTGACCGAGGAAGGCGCGCGCCGCGCCCTGTCTCTCAGCGCTCTGGGCAATCACTATACGCCCGTATACCAGATCCTCGACGAACGCGCTTTTGTGAACGGGATCGTAGGCCTGATGGCCACAGGGGGTTCTACCAACCTGCTGATCCACCTGATCGCCATGGCCCGCGCGGGCGGGATCGTGCTGGACTGGCAGGATTTCTCTGACATTTCCGCAGTGTTGCCTTTGGTCGCGCGGGTCTATCCCAACGGTTTGGCTGATGTGAACCATTTTCACGCCGCAGGCGGGCTTGGCTATTGCATCGGCACATTGTTGGACGCCGGCCTGCTGCACCCCGATACGCTGACGGTCGCGGGTCAGGGGCTGCACAATTACACCAAAGAACCCAAGCTGAAAGATGGCGAGTTGGTCTGGGAAGAAGGCGCGGGCCAAAGTCTGAACGAAAAAATTCTCCGCCCGGCCAGCGACCCGTTCCAACCCACCGGTGGCCTGTCACGCCTGACGGGCAACCTGGGAACGGGCGTCATGAAAGTCTCGGCTGTCGCGCCTGAACATCAGGTGGTCGAGGCCCCGGTACGCGTGTTCCACGACCAAGACGCGGTCAAAGCCGCGTTCAAGGCTGGAGAGTTCACTGGCGATGTCATCGTAGTCGTCCGCTTTCAAGGGCCAAAGGCCAACGGAATGCCCGAACTGCATTCTCTGACGCCCATGCTGTCGATCCTGCAGGGCCGAGGCCACAAGGTCGCGCTGGTCACCGATGGCCGCATGTCGGGCGCATCCGGCAAGGTCCCCGCTGCGATCCATGTGGTTCCCGAGGCGCTGGACGGTGGTCCCATTGCCTGCCTGCAAGACGGCGATATCCTGCGCGTTGATGCGGTAAAAGGCGATTTGGAAATCCTGACGCCCGGCGTGTTGGATCGCCCGCCCGCCACCGCCGACCTCAGCGCCAATCAGCACGGCGTCGGGCGTGACCTGTTCGGCGCTTTCCGCCAGAATGTCGGGTCCGCCGATACCGGCGCCAGCATTTTCGGAGTGTAAATCATGTCCAAAACCCAACGCACCCGCGAGATTTGCGCGCTGGCTCCAATCGTGCCGGTTCTGGTCGTGGATGACGCGGCTCAGGCGCGGCCGCTGGCCGAGGCGCTGGTCGCAGGTGGCCTCCCCGCGCTTGAGGTCACATTGCGCACCCCCTCGGCGCTCAGTGCGATCCGCGCCATGGCGCAGGTGCCGGGCGGTGTGGTCGGCGCAGGCACGCTGATCACTCCCGAAGACGTCCGCGCCGCGAAAGAGGCAGGTGCTCAATTCGGTGTCTCACCGGGCGCTACCGATGCTTTGATCGCAGCGTGTGAGGCCGAGGGCTTGCCGTTACTACCCGGTGCTGCCACTGCCTCCGAGGCGATGCGTCTGCTGGAACAGGGCTACGACATGCTTAAATTCTTCCCGGCCGAAGCGTCCGGGGGCGCCCCGGCGATCAAGGCTATTGGCGCGCCCCTTCCGCAAATCACATTCTGCCCAACAGGTGGCGTGTCTCCGTCAAATGCACGCGATTACCTGTCCTTGTCGAATGTTGCCTGCGCAGGCGGTAGCTGGGTCGCGCCCAAACAAATGGTCATGGATGGCGACTGGACTGGCATCGAAAAACTTGCACGTGAAGCGTCGCAGCTGATGGATTGACGCCGCGCCGGACGTCACTAAATTGGGCGTCAATTCAGACAGGTTGACCCCATGACAAACCACATCTCTCTCGCGCAGGGGCGCGAGTATCTGGCCATTCCTGGCCCCTCAGTAATGCCCGACGCAGTGTTGCAAGCAATGCATCGGCCTTCGCCCAATATCTATGATGGCGAACTGATCGAGATGATGCCCGCCCTGACCGCCGACCTTAAACGTGTGGCCCGAACCGACCACCATGTGGCGATTTACATCGCCAACGGTCACGGCACGTGGGAGGCAGCCTTGTCCAACGTGATCGCCCCCGGCGAAACGGTGCTGGCCCCTGCGTCGGGCCGGTTCACCTATGGCTGGGCGGAGATGGCCGAAGGGATCGGGGCCACGGCGCAATTAATCAATTTTGGTACATCCTCGGCGTGGGACTTCGACCTAATTGCCGAGGCCCTGCGCGGCGACAAAGCGCATGAGATCAAGGCCGTACTGGCGGTGCATGTGGACACGTCCAGCTCGATCCGCAATGATATCCCGGCTCTGCGGGCCCTTTTGGATGACCTGAACCACCCGGCGCTGCTGATGGCAGATTGCATCGCCTCGCTAGGCTGCGACCGGTTCGAGATGGACGCCTGGGGCGTCGATGTCATGGTCACCGCCTGCCAAAAAGGGCTGATGACTCCGGCTGGCATCGGTTTTGTCTATTTCAATGAAAAAGCCGCTGCCAAACGCGCCACAATGCCCCGCGTTTCACAATATTGGGACTGGATACCCCGCACGCAGCCCGAACTGTTCTACCAGTATTTCAATGGCACCGCGCCGACGCATCATTTGTATGGGCTGAGGGCTGCACTCGACCTGATCCACGCCGAAGGGATCGAACATGTCTGGGCCCGCCACGAACGTCTCGCCACAGCTATTTGGGCGGCCTGCGAGACATGGGCCGATGGTGGAGCCCTCCACCTCAACGTCGCCGACCGTACCGACCGCAGCCATGCCGTCACCGCGCTGCGCCTGACCGACGGGCAGGGAACCCCGCTACGCCGCTTCACCGAAACCCAACTTGGCCTCACCCTTGGAATCGGGTTGGGGATGGAGGATTGGGACGGCTGTTTCCGCCTTGGCCATATGGGTCACGTAAATGGCCAAATGGTGATGGCGATGCTTGGCGGGATGGAAACGGCCATGGCAGCCCTCAACATACCTCGCGGCACAGGCGCGCTGGAGGCCGCTGCCGCGATTCTGGCTGCCTGAACAGAGGATTCGCTCTTCATCTGGCCAAAAATATCTTCGGGGGGAATCGCGCATCGGCGCGATGGGGGCAGACTGCCCCCCCTATGCGATCAGCCGCCTCGCGCTACGGCCAATGCCTCTGGCAGCGCGGCTGCAAACAAATCCAGATCAGAAACCGCGCCACAGCTGACCCGAATGCAACGATTCTGGGGCGCCACAAACGGCATCCGAACAAAAATACCCCGAGCGACCAGCGCCTCCAGCACAGCTTTGGAAAAAGCCCCATCCCGGCCACAATCGATTGCCACGAAATTCGTGGCCGAGGGCAAGGCTTCCAACCCATTGTCCCGCGCGATCTGTCCAATCCGATCGCGCGCGTCGGTGATCTTCGCCTGAACCCGCTCCAACCATTCGGCATCCTGCAGTGCCGCCAGCGCACCGGCTTGCGCCGCGCGATTCATCCCGAAATGGTTGCGAACCTTGTTGAACGCCGAAATTAAACCGGGTGCAGCAATCGCATATCCCACCCGCGCACCCGCCATGCCATAGACTTTGGAAAACGTGCGCATTCGGATCACCCTAGGATCACCGGCATCAATCGGCGCAGCAGTACCTTCTGGCGCGCATTCTACGTAGGCTTCATCCAGTACCAATAAGCATCCTGCGGGAAGTTTCTCCATTGCAGAAACGATGTCTGCGCCCATGTGCCAACTGCCCATTGGGTTGTCTGGATTGGCCAAGTAAACCAACTTGGCGTCAACCTCTGCCGCCTTAGCAAACAACGCGTCAAGGTCTTCATGGTCACCACGATAGGGTACCTTGTGAAGGATCCCTCCGAACCCGGCCACGTGATAGTTAAAAGTCGGATACGCCCCGTCTGAGGTCACCACTGCATCGCCGTGACTAACGAACAAGCGCACAAGATATCCAAGAAGACCGTCAATTCCTTCGCCCACGACGATATTCTCAGGCGCGACGCCGTGATGGTCGGCCAAGGCGTTACGCAGATCATAGTTCTCGGGATCGCCATACATCCAGATGCCGGTGTCGGCCATCGCTTCGATCGCCCGTGGTGAGGGGCCGAAAACGCTTTCATTCGCACCTAATCGGGCCACAAATGGTGCGCCCTGCTGCCGCTCCTGCGTTTCGGGGCCGACGAACGGCACTGTGGCAGGCAAAGACAGGGCAAGAGGAGTGTATCGAGGTTGGGTCATGTGGGCAGATAAACGTAAGGTCACCCTTCAGGCAAGCTTGTGTTCCAAACCGTCGCCGCGCAGTCTGCTTGCAAGGCAGCGGGAGGAACATTCATGCGCATCGTATTCGGCCTGATTCTGATCGGGCTTGCCTATCTGGTATTCTGGCCGGTTGATGTTGATCCCGTTGCATGGGAGCCCCCAAAAGCCCCGGAATTTTCCGGCGAATTCGCGGAAAATAACGCGCTGGACAAGCTGGAGCTGATCAACCTGCCCGAAGATGCAGAAGGCCCTGAAGACCTTGCAATCACGGCAGATGGGGCGATCTACACGACTGCGTTGTCCGGTGCGCTGTACCGCATTGATGGAAACACGCCTGAAAAAGTGGATGATCTTGGCGGTCGCCCGCTGGGGCTGAAGGCCGGACCGGATGGGGCGCTTTACATTGCCGACAGTTTCCGTGGCCTGATGCGCTGGACCGCCCCCGGTACGCTGGAAACGCTGGTTTTCGATATTGCGGGTGCGCCGGTGGTTTATGCCAATCAGCTGGATGTGGCGCGGGACGGCACGGTCTATTTCTCGAATTCTTCCGATCGGTTCGACCCCGAGACAATGGGCGGCACCAAGCCAACCTCGGTACTGACCATCTGGGAGCAGTCGGATACAGGCTATGTGGCCCGACGCAATCCTGACGGCAGCACCGAGAAAGTGGCTGAGGGGTTTGTCTATACCAACGGGGTCGCCCTGTCCCCGGACGAAGACTTTCTGCTGATCGCCGAAACCGGTCGCGCGCGCGTCCACAAGCTGTGGCTACAGGGTCCGAAATCTGGCCAGCGCGAGGTTCTGTTGGATAACCTGCCGGGCTATCCGGACAATATCGAAGCGCAGGGCGACGGGACCTACTGGATGGCGTTCGCCAGTCCGCGCGTGCCAACCGAGGCGCTTATGCCTTATCCATTTCTGCGCAAGGTGATCTGGCGACTTGGGCCAAAGGTAAGGCCGGCACCGATTCACAGGGGAATGCTGATTCAGTTCGACGGCGAAGGAAACATCCTTCAGAACCTGCAAGATCCGGGCGGACGGCTGGGTATCACGACCGGTGGCCGGGTCGTGGGGGACGATTTTTATGTCATGACGCTGGATTCGCCGTGGTTTGGTCGGATGTCTGCGTCAGAGCTGCCCCCACGTTGATCTGGAACTTGACGATCCTTCGGGGCATTGTTGTGCAAACCTGAATTGAGAGGCTCGCATGTCACGCGTATCCGTCGAATACAAAGATCATATCGCCCACGTCACGCTGACACGCGGCGACAAGATGAACGCGTTGGATGATGCGATGATCAAAGCCATTCTGAACGCGGGTCAGGAAGTGGCCGCCTCGGACGCGAGGGCGGTAGTCCTGTCGGGTGAAGGCAAAAGCTTTTGCGCCGGGTTGGACATGGCAAGTTTTGCCAAGATGGCGCATATGGATCCGTCGGAATGGTTGATGACACGCAGCCATGAAGACGCGAATGAGATGCAGGAACTCGCTTTGATCTGGCGGCGTTTGCCTATGCCGGTGATCTGTGCGGTCCAGGGCGTGGCCTATGGTGGTGGTTTGCAGATCGCGCTGGGCGCAGATATTCGGATCGCCCATCCCGACACCAAACTGGCGGTGATGGAGATGAAATGGGGCATTATTCCCGACATGGGGGGGATGGTGTTGCTGCCCAAACTGGTGCGTACGGATGTGCTGCGCCTGCTGACCTATACTGCGCGACCCATCGGCGCGGCGCAGGCGGAGGAATGGGGACTGGTAACCAAGCTTTCAGATGACCCGCTGACCGAAGCGATTGCGCTGGCTGAAAACATCGCCGGGCAAAGCCCCTCAGCCGTGCGCGCCGCAAAGCGCCTGATCGACTTGGCCGAAACTCAACCGCGTGCCGAGGTGCTTTTGGCCGAATCCTCAGAACAGGTGGAGTTGATCGGCAAGCCCGAGCAGATGGAGGTCATCGCAGCCCAGATGCAAGGCCGCAAGCCGGTCTTCAAGTGATCACCGCATGAAGGTGCGTCGCGCATCTCGGGCCATGTTATAGCGCATTTCCAGATCTGCGATGCGCGCCATCGCCCGCTTGCGGGCATTCGGATCGGTCAGCTTGGCATAGTTCTTGCGGGCGGTATCGAGGTCTTTCTTGATCGCAAACTCTTGGGGCAGAACACCCGCCTGTGCCATAATCCTGTGACCAGCTGCGATGGCTGGATCGCACTGCGCCTCGGACGAACGATCAGGCAGAGGTTTGCCTTCCCCTTTAAGGCCCTTCAATTGCCCTTCGGCTTGCGCCTTCCTGATCTGGCGTTCAATGAGATTTCCAAACGACCCAAACATGGGCTGATTATAGGTCAGAGTAAGGCTAAGCGCTAGCGGGTGCGGTTCGACACCAGATAGGCGAGCCCCCCGGCCAGCAAGCCCCAAACCGCTGCCCCCAGACTAAAGACCGAGATACCCGAGGCCGTGATCGCAAAGGTCAGAATAGCGGCCTCGCGCTCGGCCGGAACCTCCAGTGCGGCGGCGGTGGCGTTGGCCAGCACTCCGATCAGCGCAATTCCGGTCAGGGTGCCCATGAGCAGCGGATCAGCGTGTAAGGCAAAGCCGGTTATGGCCACAGCGAACACGCCGAAGATGCAATAGAACATGCCCGCCATCACTGCCGACCAATAGCGTTGGGCAGGGTCGGGGTGACTGTCCTCGTTCGAACACATTGCAGCGGTGATCGCAGCCAGACAGGTGGCCGGAGCGCCAAACGGCGCCGACAGGATGCTGGACGCGCCAACGGACGAAAACAACCGACCCGATGCGGGGTCATAGCCAAAGCTGCGCATCACCGCGATACCGGGGATGTTCTGGGTGGCCATAGTGACGATGAAAAGCGGGACGCCGATTCCGATGACCGAGGCCAACGAGACTGTGGGCATCGTCCACACCGGGGCCGACACCCATTGCGCTGGCGCTACCGATGCCTCACCCGCGTTCAAGATGACCATGATCGCTGCGGCCACCACAGCTGCGGGCACGGCAAACAGGCGGTTGATCCGACCGGCGATGAACCATGTCAGGATCACGGGCAGCGCCTGCCAGGGCAACTCGACAGCGGCTTTGAACGGGACGATACACAACGGCAGCAACACGCCGCCCAGCATCGCCTGCGCCAGTGTTGTGGGGATCGCGGCGGCGAGCCGGCCCAAGGGTCTCCAAAGTCCGGCCAGTACCGTCAATGCACCTGCACACAGGAAGGCCCCCGTGGCCTCGGCAAATCCGGCGGTGGGCATGGCGGATACGGCCAGCAGCGCAGCGCCCGGCGTGGACCAGGCTACGCTGATCGGCTGCCGGTACCACAGGCTTAACCCGATTGCCGTCAGCCCCATCGCAATCGCCGCCATCATTAAACCGGACGCGGATTGCGCGGCCGATGCCCCTATCGCGGCCAGCCCTTGCAGCACGATTGGGAAGGAACTGAAAAAGCCGACAATCGCGACGACCAACCCGGTCGAGACGGTCTGAAGCGGAGGGGCTGCGCGTGTCATCTGGGCCTCGGGCGTTGTCATGTGCCAGAGCTAACAAGCCTTTGAACCACGCGGCAAGCCCTTTGATGGCAAAAGAAAACCCCGCCAAAGGGGCGGGGTCTGCTTTAGCGCATATGCCTGAAGATCAGGCGATCTCGGCCAGACGGGCCAGCGCCTCGTTTAGTTTGGCCTCTTCTTCCTCGCGGGCGGCTAGGTTGGCTTTGGCTTCCTCAACCACCTCTTCCGGGGCTGAGGCCACGAATTTGGGGTTGTTCAGACGCCCGCGCAGGCCGCCCAGTTCCTTGGCCAGCTTGTCTTTGGCTTTCTCCAACCGTTCCTTTTCAGCCCCGATGTCGATGATATCGGCCAGCGGCAGACCGAACGACGCGCCGGGGGCGGCGATTGAGATGGTGCCTTTGGGCAACTCATCTGCCTTGTTCAGGCTGTCGATGCGGGCCAGACGCTTGATCAGTGCCTCGTTGCGGTCCCATGCGGCTTGGCCATGGGCGTCGATCTCTGTCACCAGCATCGGCACATAAAGCCCCGCCGGAACCCGCATCTGCGCACGGGCCGAGCGGGTGTTTTCGATGACCGAGATCACCCAGTTCATCTCACGATCCGCATCGGCATCGACCAGTTCGGTGCCATACGTCGGCCAGTCGGCGTGGACGACCATTTTCGCGCGGTTGCCAGTCAGTCCCCAGAGTTCCTCGGTGATGAAGGGCATGATCGGGTGCAGCAGGACCATGCACTGATCCAGCACCCAGCGCATGGTGGCGCGGGTCTCGGCCTGAGCCTCGGCATCGTCGCCTTGCAGCAGAGGTTTCGACAGCTCCACATACCAGTCGCAGACCTTGCCCCAGACAAAAGCATAAAGCCCGTTCGCGGCGTCGTTGAAGCGGTAGCTTTCCAGTGCCGCGTCAACCTCGGCCCGCACGCGGGCGGTTTCGCCGATGATCCAGCGGTTCACGGCGGCTTTGGGTTTCAGGTCGGCCACGTCCAGTTGCGGGACGGCGTCGGTGAAGACCTCGTTCATCTCGGCAAAGCGGACGGCGTTCCACAGCTTGGTGCCGAAGTTGCGATAGCCGGTGATGCGGTCGCGGGATAGTTTCAGCACGCCTCCGATGGCTGCCATCGAGGCGTTGGTGAAGCGCAGCGCGTCGGCGCCGAATTCGTCCACGATCTCTAGCGGGTCGATGACGTTGCCGGTGGTCTTGGACATCTTTTTGCCCTTCTCGTCGCGGACGAGCGAGTGCAGGTAGACGGTGTGAAACGGGATTTCGTTCACCACGGCCAGTTGCATCATCATCATCCGGGCGACCCAGAAGAACAGGATATCCGCGCCGGTGATCAGAACGTCCGTAGGGAAGTAGCGTTCCAGTTCTTCGGTCTGCTCGGGCCAACCCAGTGTCCCGATGGGCCAGAGGCCGGAGGAGAACCACGTGTCGAGGACGTCGGGGTCGCGCCACACCGGATAGACCAGCTTGGTCGGGTCTTGTTCGACCGCGTAATGGGCAAGGCTTTCAGCGAACTGATGGATCGCTTCATGCTTGTCTGCGACTTCGATGACCGTCGCGTGGCTCAAAGGGCTAGGAATGTCAGCGTTATCGTCGAGGAATTTTTCAGTGACGGCCTCAAGGCTTGCGGCACATTCCATGACATTGCCACGATGCAGCATGCCGCCTTCGTTCAGCAAACGGCCCAATTCGACCAGATCAAGGTTGCCGTCGTTTTCGTCATCCTTGAAGTTCTCGGCCGACAGATCGAGCCCATACCAAACCGGAATCTGATGCCCCCACCACAGCTGACGCGAGATGCACCAGGGCTCGATGTTTTCCAGCCAGTGGTAATAGGTCTTCTCGCCCGACTCCGGGATGATCTTGACCGTACCGTTCTTGACTGCATCCAGCGCAGGGCCGACGACCTTTTCGGCATCCACAAACCATTGGTCGGTGAACATCGGCTCAATCACCACCTTCGAACGATCGCCGAAGGGCTGCATGATCGGTTTGCTCTCGACCAGCGGCACCAGCGCCGACGGGTCGTCATCCTCGCCCAGCTTCACACCCAGACGAGGGTCATCTGCGCGGGTCATCACGGCCAGGCCGTCAGCAGTGATCTCTTCGACGACTTTCGCGCGCGCTTCGAACCGGTCGAGGCCGCGCAGGTGATCGGGAATCAGGTTGATCGCGTCGATCTCGTTCTCGGTGAATTCGCGACCACGCGCGTATTCCTGTGCCTTGTCGGCCTCATCGGCATAAGGCGCGCCATCGGCCCGCATCGCGCCTTTGGTGTCCATCAGGCGGTACATCGGAATGCCGCCGCGCTTGGCGACCATGTTGTCGTTGAAGTCATGCGCGCCGGTGATCTTCACCGCGCCCGAGCCGAAATCGGGATCGGGATAGTCATCGGTGATGATCGGAATCTGGCGGCGATGCTCTTTCGGGCCAACCGGGATTTCGCAGAGTTTCCCAACGATTGGGGCGTAACGCTCATCCGACGGATGAACCGCAACCGCGCCGTCTCCTAGCATGGTTTCGGGGCGGGTCGTGGCGATCGAGATATAGTCGCGCTCTTCCTCAAGCACGACGTCCCCGTCCTCGTCCTTTTCGACATAGGTATAGGTCTCGCCCCCGGCCAGCGGGTATTTGAAGTGCCACATGTGGCCGGGCGTTTCGATATTCTCGACTTCCAAATCCGAGATCGCAGTCTCGAAATGCGGGTCCCAGTTGACCAACCGCTTGCCGCGATAGATCAGGCCCTTTTCGTACATATCGACGAAAACCTTGATGACCGCGTCGTGAAAATTCGCAGAATTTTCGTGGCCGGTACGCGGATCACGCGGTGCGCCCGCCATGGTGAAGGCGTTGCGCGACCAGTCGCAGCTGGACCCCAGCCGTTTTAGCTGTTCAATAATAGTGCCGCCATATTCGCCTTTCCATTCCCAGACCTTGTCCAGAAACGCCTCGCGTTCCAGTTCGCGGCGACCGGGTTGCTGGGTAGCAGCCAGCATCTTTTCCACCTGCATCTGGGTGGCGATACCGGCGTGGTCCTGTCCGGGCTGCCACAGCGTGTCGAAGCCGCGCATCCGGTGCCAGCGGGTCAGGATATCCTGCAGCGTGTTGTTGAACGCATGACCCACATGCAGCGCGCCCGTCACATTGGGCGGCGGGATCATGATGGTAAAGCTTTCGTCGCGCGAGCGGTTCGCGCCTGCCTTGAAGGCTCCGGCCTGTTCCCAGGCCTCGTAGATGCGGGCCTCGGCCTCGGCCGCGTTGAATGTCTTTTCCATCGCCATGGGGTGCGTCCTGCGTCATCAATCTCGGGTCAGCGATTGCAATAGCGAATGGAGGCGGGAAGGGGAAGGGTGCGTGTGCTATCCGGCCTGTGCAAAACGGGCGTGGAAGTAGTCCTGCACCCTCTGATAGGCCGGTTCGTGGAAATCCAGCGTCAGCAGAGAGTGATCCTTGCCCTCATATTCCTGCGTTTCAAGGTCGTCACCAAAGGCGTCTTGCAGAGCACACATCAGACGTTTCGGGGCCAGCTTGTCATCCGCATAACGCATCGCAAGCCCAGGGCCTTTGGCAGCCATGTCCCCGCGGGCTTGTGCGATGTCATCGGGGCTCATGTGCAGTTCATCGCCGCCAAAGATCGGCAGGGCGGGCTGACTGGCAACGCCGCCCACAACCGCATCCTCGGCCATCAGGGTCAGGGCAAAGCTTCCGGTCAGGCACATACCGATGACACCCACGCCTGCTGCGTTGTCGCGGGACTTGATTTCGGCCGCCAGCGACCGCATCCAGCCTGCGATGGGGCTTTGGCGACCTTTGAGGAACATGTTGAACTCGCGCCGGACGCAAAACAAGCGAGCCATGTTGCGGCCCATTGTGACTTTGCCATAGGTTCCGAACATATGCGGCAGGTAGACACGAAACCCCGCCCCGTTCAGGCGTTTGGCCAGATCCAGCGTTTCCGGCCCAATCCCGGGCAATTCCTGCAGGATCAGGATGGGTGGGCCTTCGCCCCCGGCATAAACGTCATGGGTTGCGGTCTTGCCGCTCGTCATCGCGGCAGAGAAAGGGAAAACGGTATCATGTGTCCAGGTCATGGGGTCTGAGGCTATCGGAATCCCGCAGAACTTAAAGTCCAAACCCCTGTCTTTTTCTGGACATCGCCCACACGCGGGCTAGGGTCGCCTTCGGAACCGCGCAGGAGGGTCGCCCCATGGAAAAATTCGGCAGAAGCCAGCCCGTCAAACGGACCGAGGATCAGAGGTTTCTGACCGGGCAGGGGCACTACATGGACGATGTCGTGCCAGATGGCGCCCTGCACGCCGTGTTTGTCCGCTCGCAGGTGGCAAACGGAGTGATCACGGCGCTTGATCTGGACGCGGCGCGCGCAGCTGATGGGGTTCGGCTGGTGATGACGCTGGAGGATCTGAAAGAGGCCGGGATTGACACCGTGATCAACGCGACGACGGTCAAGAACCGGGACGGCTCGCCCGCAGCAGCGCCTGCGCGTCACATGCTGTCGACCGACCGCGTGCGCTTTGTTGGCGAACCGATCGCGGTGGTCATTGCTGACAATCAAGCCCAGGCCCGTGACGCCGCCGAACTGGTCTTGGTCGAGATTGACGAACGCCCCGCCAAGCTGGACGTGGACGCGGGTGGAGAGACCTTGCACCCCGAAGCGCCGGATAATCGCGCCTTTGACTGGGGTCTGGGCAACGAGGCCGCGACCAAGGCCGCGTTTCAGGCTGCGGCGCATACTGTATCGCTCAATGTGGTGGATAATCGGGTCATCATTGCCTCGATCGAGCCGCGCGGCTGTCAGGCCAACTGGGTCGATGGTCGCCTGCATTTTGCCTATGGCGGACAGGGGGTTTGGGCCATGCGCGCTCAACTGGCGCAAAAGCTGCGGGTCGAGCCTGAAGACATCCGCGTCACCACTCCGGATGTGGGTGGCGGCTTTGGTATGAAGGTGATGCCCTACCCGGAATATTTCTGCACGGCCGTTGCGGCGAAGAAGCTGGGAAAACCCGTGCACTGGATTTCCGACCGGTCCGAGGCGATGCTGTCTGACCATCATGGCCGCGACCTGACCTCGCTGGCCGAACTGGCGTTTGATGCCGATCACCGGATCACGGCCTATAGCGTTCACAGCAAGATCAATCTGGGGGCCTATAACAGCCATTTCGGGCAGGCGATTCAGACAAGCCTGTTTAGCAAGGTTTTGATGGGCGTTTACAACGTCCAGACGACCTATCTGCGGGTTGAAGGGTTCTTTACCAACACCACACAGGTCGATGCCTATCGCGGTGCGGGCCGCCCCGAGGCGATTTATGTGCTGGAGCGCGTCATGGACCGCGCCGCGCGCGAATTGGGCGTGGACCCGTGGGAGCTGCGCCGCAAGAATTTCATCCGCCCCGAGGCGTTTCCCTACACTTCTGCCACGGGCGAGACCTACGATGTGGGCGACTTCAATATGATCCTGTCCCGCGCGGGCGAACAGACTGAGGGGTTTGCTGCCCGCAAAGCCGCCGATGCCGAACGCGGCCTGATCCGGGGGCAGGGGCTGTGTTACTATATCGAAAGTATTTTGGGTGATCCTTCCGAAAACGCGAAAGTGGAGTTCTGCGAGGGTGGCACCGTGAACCTCTATGTCGGCACCCAATCGAACGGGCAGGGGCATGAGACGGTTTATGCCCATTTCCTGTCAGATCAGACCGGGATTCCGGCGGACCGGATTAATGTGGTGCAGGGCGACAGCGATCAACTTCCTCATGGTGGCGGTACTGGTGGGTCTCGGTCCGTTACGGTGCAAAGCACGGCCACATTGGCGACAATCGACGTCATGATCGCCGCATTCACGCCCTATCTGGCCGATAAGATGGGTGTGGAGGAGAGCGATGTGACCTTCGATCACGAAACCTTTCGCGCGTCGGGGTCGAACCTGACGCCTACCCTGACCGAGGCCGCGGATATGGCCCGCGCCGATGGCCGTACTGATCTGCTGCAACATCACGCGCGCGCCAACCTGGATGCGCGCAGCTATCCCAATGGCGCACATGTTGCCGAAATCGTCATTGATTCGTACACCGGAGAAACCTGGGTCGACCGCTATACAGTGGTCGATGATTTTGGTAACCTTATCAACCCGATGCTGGCCGAAGGGCAAGTACATGGCGGTGTGGTCCAGGGGATCGGACAGGCGCTGACCGAGCGTGTTGTGCATGATGCGCAGGGGCAACTGCTCACGGCTTCGTTGATGGACTATGCCTTGCCGCGCGCCGCCGAGATACCCATGATTAAGTTTACCTCGGCGCCGGTTCCGTCAACTTCAAACCCGATGGGTATGAAGGGATGCGGTGAGGCAGGCACCGTGGGCGCGCTGGCCGCAGTGGCAAATGCGGTTCAGGATGCGCTCTGGGATCACGGGGTGCGACAGGCGGATATGCCTTTCACACCTCAAAGAGTATGGGAGTTGCTGACGCATGGATCTGTCGCGGCTGAGTAGAAAGGTACTGGGATGGCTCGGACGGCCTCTGCGGTCCGAACACTCAGCCGAGTCGCGCCACCGTGAACCGATCAGCCATGTGATTATCCTCGACGGGACCATGTCGACGCTGGAACCGGGATATGAGACCCACGCGGGCCAGACCTTGCGCCTGTGTTGTGAAATGGGCAGCAAGGTTTCTGTCTTTTACGAATCCGGGGTGCAGTGGGAAAGCTGGAAGTCCTCGCTGGACGTGATGATGGGGCGGGGGATCAACCGCCAGATCAGGCGTGCTTATGGCTATCTGGCATCGCGCTACAAACCCGGCGACAGGATTTACTTCATCGGCTATTCGCGCGGGGCATACGGCGTGCGCAGCCTTGCCGGGGTGATCGATTTGATCGGGTTGCTCAAGGCCGAACACGCGACCGAGCGGAACATCAAACAGGCCTATCGCCACTATGAATGCAACGCCAACGGCAAAGCGGCGGCTGAATTCCGGCAAGCCTTCTGCCACGAGGATGTGGCGATAGAAATGGTTGGTGTCTGGGACACGGTTAAAGCGCTGGGCCTGCGCCTGCCGCTGCTGTGGCGCTGGGCTGAAGAACGCCATTCCTTCCACAACCATCAGCTCGGCCCCGCCACGCGACACGGCTATCACGCCATGGCGCTGGATGAGACCCGCGAGGTGTTCGAACCGGTTTTGTGGAAATGTACCCCCGATTTCAAAGGTCATGTAGAGCAGGTCTGGTTCCGCGGTACGCACGGGGACGTCGGCGGCCAGTTGAACGGGTTCGAAGAGGCCCGTCCGCTCAGCAACATTTCCCTGATCTGGATGCTGGACAAGGCCGAGATGCACGGTCTGCCTCTACCTGACGGGTGGCGCGAGCGGTTCCCGACCGATACATCGGCGCGGTCGGTGGGCACATGGCGCGGCTGGGGCAAGATTTTCCTGTTGCGTAAGTACCGAAAAGTGGGGCGCGACCGGTCCGAGCGACTGCATGTCTCGGTCTCGCCGGATGATCTGCCGGGGTGGGTGCCGATTCCGGATTTGCCGTCACATCCGGCGCAGTGAGAGGTTGAAGGTGGGCCAGTGCCTCCAGGATTACCGGAACCTAAATGTCGGGGTTTATCCCAATCTTACTTCGCCTTGCTCGAAAGCTACTGTACTGATATCCTCACTATGCGCTTAGCACGGAAGCTGGGCAGTGGAGATTTCATGTTTACGATTGCGGGAAACCGCTAAGTCCTGAATGCAGGACGACCAAGCCAAATAGAGCCTGCACGAAAGTGTTAGGCTTTCATTTTCGCATGGCTCGTGAACGCTCAAACTAACATCACCGATGCATGAGCTTTGCGCCCGTCACATCACGCGTATTTGCTTGATTGACGGCACGAAGAAAGACGGAAAATCAATGAAAATTCGACTAACAAAGCAAAACGATATCGGTGCCTTGCAGGAGGTGCTTAACGGCACAGAGCTGTTCCCCAGTGAAATGCTCCCTGACATGGTGGATGGATTTCTATCCGACGGTCAAAGCCTCGAGATTTGGCTGACATGTGAAAAAAAACAGTAAGGCTGTTGGGTTTTGCTATGCTGTCTCCGAGGAACTTGCCGAAGGTGCATGGAACATGCTCGCCATCGCAATTCTGCCAACCGAGCAGGGTAAAGGTTTTGGCGGCGCCATCGTTAAGCATCTAGAAGTCGAACTCAAGAAGCGTGGACAACGCATTTTGATAGCCGACACTTCAGGTTCAGACGAGTTCGCAAAGACACGCGCGTTCTATCGCAAAAACGGCTACAGCGAGGAAGCTCGTATCAGGGATTTCTGGGCGGCGGGGGATGACAAAGTCGTTTTCTGGAAGTCGCTGATCTAATCCCCAGGTGTCGTTCTTGACCTGTCCTCAGACAGGTCAGTTTCACGTGTTTGCCCAACTTGGTAACGGCAGTTACGTCATGCACGTCCGACGCCTTGACTTGAAACACCCTCGCAGCTTTCTGCGAGGGTGTCTTCCTCGAAAGAGTCCGTGATTTTGCAAAAATGCCGATAAGAGGGTCTGAGAAACGGCTAAAGCCTTTCCACATCCCACAATACAGAATTGGGTTCTGTCGTTCCCAATCACCGCCGCCGGTCGCGGCGTGAACTCATGGGCTGGAACGCCACGCCCACATGCGCCTCGCAATAGGGTTTGCCGGCTTCAACCGGCAGGCCGCAGAACCAGAAATCCTCGGTCGCGGGGTCGCCGACGGGCCATTTGCAGGTTTTCTCGGTTAGTTCCATCAGCGTTAGCTTCTTGGCCTTTTTCTCGACCTCGTTGACCTTGGCCAGCGCCTCGGGGCTGATTTCGTTGGCCGAGGGCTGCGGCGGAAGCGGCTGACCGGCCGGGATGATCTGGCGGCGGGCGGGCACGGCGGGCTTCGCCTCGGCCGCCGGGACAGGCGCGGGGCGCGCGGGTTCGGTCTTTGGTGCAGGTTTCGGCTTGGCCTCGGCCTTGGGGGCTGCGGGGGCGGGTTTTTCCTTGGGCTCGGCCTTGGCGGGGGTGGCTCCGGTGGCGCGGTTCGACAGACCCAGACGGTGGACCTTGCCAATAACCGCATTGCGGGTCACACCGCCCAGTTCCTTGGCGATCTGGCTGGCCGACTGGCCCTCGCCCCACATCTTTTTAAGCAGCTCTACACGCTCGTCAGTCCAGGACATCATTTGCCTTTCAAAAGCGGAAAGCGGCCCCGGATTCGGGCCGCCTTGGGAAATCGTCTCAGCCCCCTATTTTAATCACTGCCGCCCGAGTTACAAGCGGTCTTCGAATCAGGTCAGAGGCAGAGCATGCAGATTCCCGCAGAACACACCGAACGTCGCTTTGGCAGGGTCAACTGGATGGGTCTTTACACGCTGTCCAGACGTGAGACCCTGAGGTTCATGTCCGTTTGGACCCAGACTTTACTTGCCCCGTTGGTCACTGCCGGATTGTTTTTGCTGATCTTCAATATTGCCATCGGCCCCAGTCGATCAGCAGTGATGGGGGTACCGTTTTTAACTTTTCTGGCGCCAGGGATCATGATGATGACGGTGATCCAGAACGCGTTTGCCAATACTTCCTCTTCGATGATGGTTGCTAAAGTACAGGGCAACATCGTTGACACCCTCATGCCGCCTCTGTCACCGTTGGAAATCCTTCTGGGCTATCTGGCCGGAGCCATCGTGCGCGGGGTGCTTATCGCATCGATCGTGGCCGTTGCGCTGGCTTTGGTGTTGGGAATCGTGCCGAAATATCCTCTGATCGCGCTGGTATTTGTTGTCTTCGGTGGAGCATTGATGGGTGCTTTGGGCTTATTGGCTGGGATTTTTGCCAACAAGTTCGACCAGATGGCCGCGATTACCAACTTCATCGTGACGCCTTTGGCCTTCCTGTCAGGCACGTTTTACTCGGTTCAGGCATTGCCACCAGTGCTTAATGTCCTCAGCCATGCAAACCCGATTTTCTACCTGATCGACGGATTGCGCTTTGGAATGATCGGGGTTTCTGACAGCCCAGTATGGGTAGGGGTGGTGATCTGCGGTGTGGCTACGCTCGTGATTGGCGGTTCGGCGTGGACAATGCTGCGGACAGGCTACAGATTGAAATCGTAGAAGCGGAAAATCTTTAAAGTGAGAAAATTTGGTTAAATGTTAACGGCTTGTGTGTTAGGCGGTCGTTGCAGATAACAAGGCGCGGTCTGAAAGGCTGAACATGCAGGAATTGATTGTTGGGGGCGACTTTGAAAGCCCCGGTATTTCGAATGCCAGCAATTTCCAGATTTTCGGATCCTATGGGTCATGGACAGGCACGGAAATTGAGATTGGCCGCGAAAACCTGTTTCTAAACACAGGCGATACGACGAACTTGGTTCTGGAACTGGATGGGAACCGAAACGAAACCTCTGTCGCGGAACAAACCTTTACAGTCACTGGTGACAACAAATCCGCAACACTGAGCTTTGATATCGCAGCTCGTCAAACCGGCAGCGGTGGCCCTTTTGATGATCCTGTGTTGGTCGAAGTTCTCGATTCCAATAACAACGTCATTTTTACGCAGACCGTGACGCCGACTTCTGACGGGTCATTCACGCGGGTAGAGTTCAATTTCGATTTTGGCGCCGAAGGCGACTATACTTTGCGATTTACCGAAGGGGGGGATGACAACAGCCTTGGCAGCATCCTCGATAATATTTCGCTTATGGTCTGTTTTGCCGCCGGCACGCGGATCAAAACACCGCGCGGTGATGTAAACGTCGAAGACTTGCGGGTCGGTGATCTTGTTTCGACGTTGGAAGGTGAAGCAAAACCGATCCGGTGGATTGGCTCTAGAACCCTGGACCGGTTTGATCTTTTGGCCAATCCGAACATGCGTCCGGTTCTGATCCGCCAGGGCGCTCTGGGGCAGGGGATGCCCAATCATGATCTGAAAGTGTCACCACAGCACCGGTTGATGCTGCGATCCAAGGTGGCTCAACGGGTTTTGGGCGACGCGGAGGCGCTGGTTCCTGCCAAAAAGCTAACTCACCTGCCCGATATCGACGTTCAGGCGGACTGCACTGAAGTCCAATACTTTCATTTTGTCCTGGAAGAGCATTCGATCGTCATTGCTGAACACGCCTACACCGAGTCGCTGTACACCGGAAGCGAAGCGCTAAAGATGCTGGGTCCTGACGCTTTGGAAGAGCTGGCATTCCTTTTCCCGGATCTGGCCGTTGGAAAAGATGGTGCGATTACTGTCGCTCAAGTCCTGAAAATTGTTGAGGTATTGACTGATCAATACCGCGAAGTTGCTCTTTCAGACGTAAGAAACAATTTCCCGGATGCACAGATTGGCCAGTTTGTTGTCAATGCAATTGACCCGGTCCACCCACCTAAGGTCGCGCATTGGCTCTGCCCGCGCGCCACGGATATCAGCGGTTTAGATCTTTCCTTGAGGTGATCGGGGGGGTGGTACGCGCCTCGCGCCAGACCAGCACCAGTCCACCGGACAGGATGATGGCAGAGCCGGTCAGGCTGATATAATCCGGCACTACCCGAAACACGGTAAAATCGTAAAGCGCAGCGAACACCAAGGTGGTATAGCTGATCGGCGCCACAAACGACGCATCGGCGCGTGCCATGCCATTGACGAAGCACGCTTGCGCGCAGGCCATCAACACGCCGATTCCCGCCAATGCTGCCCATTGTTCTGATGTAGGCGTTCGGAAAACGAAACTGACTGCGACTGAGGCGATCGTTAGTCCCATCGCGTTGTTGATCAGCAGGATCTGCAATGGCACCTCGCGACCCGCAAGTTTTTTAATGAAAATTAGTTCCATCCCGATTGATGCAGCAGCTGCCAGCGCCAACAAGGCCGCAGGTTGAAAGCTGTCGGGCGTAGGGCGCAGCAGAACGAGAGCCCCGGCCAGAGCGACGGCGGCGGCGAGCCAGCGCCACGGGCCAATGCTCTCTTTTAGGAGTGGTATGGCCAGGATCATCGCAAAAACCGGGTTCAGGAACGAGATCGCCGTGGCATCCGAGATTGGTATATACGCAACGGAAGCAAACATCAGCGTGATGCCGACCCACCCAAAGCTGGTGCGCCCGATATGTAGACCCCAATGTGGACGACTGAGGCGCGGACGCAAAACGCCAACTGTGCAGGCGATCACCAGAAATGCGAACAGAAAGCGGCCGTGGCTGATCTGCATCGGGTGCAGGGGCGGGCCAAGCTCGTCGGTTCCAAGGGCTTTGGCCAGGAGGGTTGTTCCTGCCAACAGCGCACTGGCGGCAAGGATCAGAAGTGCCGCAAGGGGCGGGTTGTGGCGCGCAGGTGTCATGCTCAAGCGGTGGGGCACTCTTGGTCAAATGACAAGTGTCAATTTCACACAACAATCGCATTTTGAGCCGTGCGCAATTTTGGGGTTCCCTGACCGCGCGCGCGCCGTTATACGACGGGCATGATCAAAAACGCGCATATTCTGCTACTCCGACGCCGACGCATCGCTGCGTAACCGGCCAGTTTGATCTATTGCGCTGTAAATCCGCGCAAACCTCACCAAATCAGTTGACGACAAGGGCCTTCGTGTATCACTCACGGGGCTTAACATATCGAAAAGGATGATCCGATGATCCCGTCCGTTCTGCCGACCTATAACCGCGCGCCCCTGACCTTTGTGAAGGGTGAAGGCGCTTGGCTGACCGAGGCGGATGGCCGACGTTTTCTGGACTTAGGCGCCGGGATCGCGGTGAACGCGCTGGGGCACGCGCATCCGGCACTGGTCAACGCGCTGACGGAACAGGCGCACGCGCTGTGGCATGTTTCGAACCTTTATCACATCCCGCAACAGCAAGCGCTGGCCGACAAGCTGGTTGAACATACCTTTGCCGATACGGTGTTCTTCACCAATTCCGGGACGGAATCGTGCGAGTTGGCCGTAAAAATGGCGCGCAAGCATTTCTACGACAAAGGCCAGCCCGAGCGGGTCGAGATCATCACCTTTGACGGCTCGTTCCACGGTCGGTCTTCGGCCGGGATCGCAGCGGCCGGGTCCGAGAAGATGACCAAGGGCTTTGGCCCTCTGCTGCCCGGTTTCGTACATGTCACGTTCGGCGATCTCGACGGTGTGACCAACGCAATCACCGCCCAAACTGCTGCGATCATGATCGAGCCGGTGCAGGGTGAGGGCGGTATTCGCCCCGTGCCAGATGCAGAACTAAAAGCCCTGCGCCAGATTTGCAACGACAACGGCCTGTTGCTGATCTTTGACGAAGTGCAATGCGGTGTTGGCCGCACCGGCAAGCTGTTCGCCCATGAATGGGCAGGTGTGACGCCGGATGTCATGATGGTCGCCAAAGGCATTGGCGGAGGCTTCCCCTTGGGTGCCGTTCTGGCTACCGAGGATGCGGCCAATGGCATGACTGCGGGCACGCATGGGTCGACCTATGGCGGCAACCCACTGGGCTGCGCCGTGGGGTGCGCGGTGATTGACCAAGTATCGACGCCTGCATTTCTTGAGGGTGTGAACCGCAAGGCGGGCCTGCTGCGGCAAAAGCTGGAAGGTCTGATCGCCGATCATCCTGATGTATTCGAAGAGGTGCGTGGCGCCGGCCTGATGTTGGGTCTGAAGTGTAAGCCCACCAATATCGACGTGGTGAACGCAGGTTATGACAACGAAGTTATCACCGTGCCTGCCGCCGACAACGTGATCCGCCTGTTGCCACCGCTGACCCTGACCGAGGACGACATCGCGCAGGCCGTGATCCGTCTGGAAAAAGCGGCCGCGCAGGTTGCTGCAAACATGGCCTCGGCCTGAGAGATACTTGAATAAAAAGTGACATGATATGAACCACTTCCTTGATATCCACAAAACCGACGCCGCCGCGCTGCGTGGCATGATTGATCAGGCCAGCGCAATGAAACAGGCGCGCCTTGGGCAGCCCAAAGCGGCGCTGGATGATGAACAACCGCTCAAAGACCGTATGGTCGCGCTGATCTTTGAAAAACCCTCGACCCGAACACGTGTGTCTTTTGATGTGGGCGTGCGCCAGATGGGCGGGCAGACAATGGTGCTGTCCGGAAAGGATATGCAGCTGGGCCATGGCGAAACGATCGCCGACACCGCCCGCGTGCTGTCGCGCTATGTGGACATGATCATGATCCGTACATTTGACGAGACGATCCTGACCGAAATGGCCGAATATTCGGACGTGCCCGTTATCAACGGCCTGACCGATCGTACCCACCCCTGCCAGATCATGGCCGACGTCCTGACGTTTGAGGAACACCGTGGCCCCATCGCGGGTAAAAAAGTGGTCTGGACCGGCGACGGCAATAACGTCTGCGCATCGTTCCTGCACGCGGCGGGTCAATTCGGCTTCAACCTGACCTTCACTGGCCCTGCGCAGTTCGATCCCGAGGAAGAATTTATGGGATTTGCCCGTCAGAAGGGGGCGCGGATCGTTGTGGAACGTGATCCGTTCAAAGCGGTTGAGGGGGCCGATCTGGTGGTCGCTGACACTTGGGTCTCGATGCATGACAGCCAATCTGCCAAAGAGCGTCGCCACAATCTGCTACGCCCCTATCAAGTCAATCCCGAACTGATGTCCCATGCCAAGGCCGATGCACTTTTCATGCACTGCCTGCCTGCCCATCGTGAGGAAGAAGCCACGTCCGAGGTCATGGACGGTCCGAATTCGGTGATTTTCGACGAGGCCGAGAATCGCCTGCACGCGCAAAAGGCAGTCATGCGCTGGTGTCTGGGCGTTTAACGTCTGGAAACATCCCAGACGCGTAATCTGACGAGCGTTCGCGCGCTCGTCAGTAAGATCAAAACGCAGAGTATGATCTTGCTCATGATCTCCATCGTGCCTTCGATCAGTAGCGCGTGGATGATGCTGCCTGCGATAGTTACTGATGCCAGCGTGGTGTGTGTCAATCGCCAGACTCGAAATCGAAGGGCTGTGCGCTGACGCAATATCCCCAACGCAGCGGCCGCGAACGCCGTCCACATCGCGATCACGCCCCAAGCCGAGAATGGCGTAGGCGACGTGAAGGTGAGGGCATCGACGACGTCCGGCGGGCTGGTGATCCATAATCCTCCGACGTGGATCACAATCGCGCCCACCAATGCCAACCCAACCCAGCGATGCAGATGGCGGCCGAAAACAGGCGTAAGACCGGGCAAGTCTTTTGCGGCCAATAGTGGCTGCAACAATAAAAGGCTCAGGCAGGCGACACCCGCAAAACCCGCCGCGATATAGACCGGATCCCGCCACGCGAGGTATGGGCTGAACCCAGCGGCAATGACCGGGATCAAAACGACGGCGATCAGAACCGCCCAAATCGCCGTGATCTGACGCATGTATCAGGCAGGTTGAAGTACGAAATGTGCGGCAAGTGTTTTGTCCCTCGCACTGGACATCACCGGGCGCAGGAACACCGTTTTGAATTCGCCGCTGTCATAGGCAAGATGGCCATGCGGTTGGCCAAATGCAGGCACAATCTGCGGCATCTCCAGCCGAAACTCTCCGTTAGCATCTGTCAACGTGGCCCCGTGGCTTTGAGGGTCGCGTTCATGGCCTTCGGTTGTGTGGGCCCAGATCTGGATGCGCTGACCGGGCAGGGGCGCGCCATTGCCGGCGCGGCGTACAGTTCCGGTCATCCAGAACCCGCCGCCTCCGATCCGTTCAACGATCGGCGCGCCCGCGCGATAGTTGTTGGACCCGCCCCTCATGGAGGGTGTTGCCGCCAAGCCCTTTGCCCGAGCAGGCACAAACAGACCCGAGGCCAACACGGCCCCTCCGCCCGCGATCAGAGAGCGACGGTTGAGTGATGAACGGGTCATGGAGACCTCCTGAAGCCAGCAACCATGTAATAGATAGCACGCTTGCCATCCATTCCGAGGGCTGTTTGCGAATTGTGAATTCCTTTGACGGATGGCCAGTCGGCTGCAATCCTGACCTACAGGACGTTGTTGCCCATGAGGCCCGCCACATGACCCAAACAGATCGCATCACCTCAGACGAAATTGCCGCTTTTCAGCGCGATGGGGCAGTTGTTCTTAGATCCAAGTTCTCGACCAATTGGCTTGATCTTTTGCGCGCCGGGATCGATGCCGATCTGGCCAACCCGACCGACAATTTTGCCCGTCATACCAAAGACCTGCGTGCGCCCGCGTATTTCGAGGATTACTGGGCTTGGAACAAGATTCCTCAATTCCGGGATTTCGTCCATAACTCGCCCTGTGCGTCGCTTGCTGCACAGCTTTTGGACGCCGAAGCGATCAATCTGGTCATGGACAACTGGTTCCTGCGAGAGGCGGGATCCACCTCGCGCCCACCGTTTCATCAGGATTTGTCCTATTTCGATTTCGAAGGGACAATGTGCGTTTTGTGGCTGCCGCTTGAACCCGTCACCAAGGAAAACGGTATTGCCTTCGTCAAAGGCTCGCATTTATGGGACAAACTGTTCATGCGCGTTCGTTTTGCTGACGGCCACCCAAGTTATGAACCGACCGAAGTTGCCGGACGTACATATCATCCACCGCCCGACGTAAACGCGGACCCAGATGCTTTTGAACTGTTGCAATGGGATATGGCGCTTGGGGATTGTATCTTTTTTGACATGCGAACTCTGCATGGTGGGCTGTCCTCGGTCACACCAACCCAGACGGTTCGGCGGTTTACTTTGCGAATGACGGCACCGGACGGGGTGATCCGGTATCGTGGGGACTGGGCCAAAGGCGAACGCGCAAAGTTCGAGGCTGCAGGATATCGCGAGGGTGATCGCATCGCGGGGCCGTTTTTTCCGCAGTTGTGGCCTCGTCAGGCTAGCTGATCTCATCAACTGGGGTGGGGGCCGGCGCACTGGTGGTGTGCGTATATGATGATATTATTGCCAATCAATGTGCCGTACATTGCAAAAATGCACTAAACTCAGATCGCAGGAGCATAGCAATGAGTTGGAACCCGACCCACAGCCCCGAATGCATGTCCGAAAACACCTCTCTTGAGACGTTGATCATTCCTCGCGCGCGTGATCTGGGCGGGTTCGAGGTGCGCCGGGCTTTGCCCTCGGTTCAGCGGCAGCTTGTGGGGCCGTTCATTTTCTTCGATCAGATGGGCCCGGCTGAATTCATAACCGATGGCGGCATCGATGTGCGCCCGCACCCTCATATCGGGTTGGGCACTGTGACCTATCTGTATCAGGGAGAATTTGAACATCGCGACAGTCTGGGCACCCATCAGATGATCTATCCCGGTGAGGTCAACTGGATGGTGGCCGGGCGCGGCGTGACCCATTCCGAGCGGACAAGCGACCAGACTCGCGGTACACGTCACAGCCTGTTCGGCATCCAGACCTGGATCGCCTTGCCTGAACAACACGAGGATATGGCGCCGGATTTTGAACATCACAAGCAAGGCGCGCTGCCCCATATCCAGGATCACGGCGTGTCCGCCCGCTTGATTCTGGGTTCGGCCTATGGAGAGACCAGCCCTGTGACGATGCTGTCCGAAACGTTTTATCTGGATGTGCAGCTAGATCCGGGCGTGTCCTTTCCCTTGCCAGATGATCATGAGGACCGAGGGGTCTATGTCACCCAAGGCGCGGTCGAGATCGCAGGCGATACATTTGATGCGGGCCGCATGATGGTGTTCCGCCCCGGCGACCGGTTGTCTGTGAAGGCCGGCCCGACAGGGGCGCGCCTGATGCTGCTGGGGGGCGCAACGCTGAACGAGGATCGTTACATCTGGTGGAACTTCGTGTCGTCCTCGAAAGAAAAGATCGAGGTCGCGACACGGGAATGGAAAACGGCAGATTGGGCGAACGGGGCGTTCCACCTGCCGCCCGGCGATGATCAAGAGTACATTCCGATCTCGGCCGAGCTGGAACGCACCCGCCCAAGGCTTGCGCGCTGACGAGGCGTCAGGGGGCCTTGTCCACGACTTCGATCCTGGCGATCTTTACCGAAAGGGGAGGGTCGCCATGAAAATCGTGATCGCTGGCGCGGGCAGTATCGGGTGTTATTGCGGGGCTTTGCTGTCTCAGGGCGGCCACGATGTCACACTGCTTGGACGTGCGCGCATCTTTGCTCCGATCAAGGACCGAGGTCTGACGGTCACCGACTTCTCGGGTCTGCAGCAACATGTCTCGGACCTGACTCTCTCCGAGGTTCCGGACTGTCTTGCAGATGCCGAAGCCGTCATCGTGACTGTCAAAACCCCGGCGACGGCCGAGATGGCTGAATTGATCGCGCGATACGCACCTTCGTCAGCGCCAATATTGTCGTGGCAGAATGGGGTGGAAAACACCCGGACTTTGCGCGCGGCCCTGCCGGGGCGGGACGTGCGGGCCGGGATGGTTCCGTTCAATGTGGTCCCGACCGACCCCGGCAGTTTCCATCGGGCGACTTCGGGAGAGATTGTGATCGAGAGCGGTGCTGGCGCGCTGGGGCAAAAGCTGAGCAATCCGAACCTGCCAGTTGTTGAAAGCGATCAGATCGAGGCGGTGCAATGGGGCAAGTTGCTGATCAACCTCAATAATGCGCTGAATGCCTTGTCGGGACTGACGTTGAAGGACCAGCTTTTGGATCGGGAATGGCGTAAGCTGATGGCCGATCAGATGGCCGAAGCCCATGCGGTTCTGAAATCAGCAGGTCTTTCCGTGGCCTCGACCACACCGCTTCCGGCTTGGATGACGCCTTTCATCCTGCGCCTGCCGACCCTGCTGTTTAGTCGAATAGCCGCCCGGATGTTGACGATTGATCCTTCGGCGCGCACATCCATGGCCTATGATCTGATGGACGGTAGGCCAACCGAGATTGACAGCCTGCAAGGCGAGATCATTCGCCTCGCAGCTGTCCAGGGCCGGGCTGCGCCGATTTGCCAGAAGGTTCGCGACCTTATCGAAGGTCGACCCACCACTTCGATGACCCCGCGGCAAATCAGGGGGTGAGCATTGTTTTATTGAAAGGCCGTCAGCATCCAGAAAATCACGGCTGACATAGCAGCAGCAGCCGGAACCGTAACAACCCATGCTGCGATAATGGTCATGAAATGCGAACGCCGCACCAGTTTGCGCCGCTTATGCTCTTCCCGCGCCAAACGACGCTGGGGCGGTCGCTGCTGGTTCGAGGCTTTCCAGCGGCGATCTGAATGCCATTCACGATAAAAACCAACGCCGAACACGGCGCCAACAGCGATATGTGTCGAACTGACGGGCAGACCCAGCCAGCTTGCCACGATCACGGTAATCGCAGCCGACAGAGCCACGCAAAAGGCACGCATCGGGTTCAGTTTGGTGATCTGGCTGCCAACCATGCGGATCAGTTTGGGCCCGAACAGGAATAAGCCGAAAGATATCCCGAAGGCCCCGATCACCATAACCCATGTCGGAATCGCAACTTTCGAAGCAAAGTCACCGAACTCGGCCGCGTGCACGATTGCGGCCAAGGGGCCGACTGCGTTGGCGACATCGTTGGCGCCGTGGGCGAAGCTAAGGAATGTAGCCGAGATGACCAGCGGCAAACCGAACAAGGACTTCAGTGATTTGGTCCGGTTTTCCAGCCCTTCGGATTTGCGGCGCACCCATGGAATAGTTGCCGACCACGCCAAAATTCCCGACAGCAACCCAACCAGTAGTGCGATTTCCAGATCGACTTTCACGATCCGCTTCAGCCCTTTAACGGCCAAATATGTCGCGAATGCTCCGGCCATGACGCCGACCAGAATGGGAACCCATCGCCGTGCAGCAGCGATCTTGTCATCCTGATATTGAATTTTGGCCTTGATCAACCCAAGGAAACCCGCAGCAATCACCCCACCCAATACCGGAGAGATGACCCAGCTTGCCGCAATAGCGCTCATGGTTGCCCAGTTGACGGCGCTTAGACCGGCTGCGGCAATACCTGCGCCCATAACCCCACCCACGACCGAATGTGTGGTCGAAACCGGAGCGCCAACCCAAGTGGCAAGGTTAACCCACATCGCCGAAGATATCAGCGCAGCCATCATAGCCCAGATAAACACGTTGCTTGTCTGAACCGAGGCCGGGTCGATGATGCCTTTCGAAATCGTGGAAACCACGTCTCCTCCGGCGAGCAATGCTCCAGCGCTTTCGGCAATCGCTGCGATAACAATGGCGCCACCCATGGACAGCGCATTGGCGCCGACGGCTGGGCCCATGTTGTTGGCCACGTCATTGGCGCCGATGTTGATCGCCATGTAAGCGCCGAACGCGGCTGCTGCGACTACGATTAGTCCACCATCTGCCTGGCCAAACAGAACTGCCGCCGACAAACCGGCAAGGGCAATAAAGGCCAGCGCAATCCCCGGTGCCAGCATGGGGCGTGCCACGTGGACATTCGCGGTCTCAACGCGTGAGATACGATTCAGATCGCTGTCCAGCGTTTGCCATCGGGTTTTTGAGCTTTGGTCTGACATAGTGTTTCATACCGAAAATCGGATCGACGCATGCCGCTATCCGGTTTCCGGTTCAAGGACAACACCGGTGTCATCAATTTGTCGCTAAATTGTTACAATCGTCTCAGCAAGTCACGCAGCTCGGGCTCGTGCACCCTCTCGGCTGCGGTCGTGGGCGATACCCACTCGCGTGTGCGCTGGTCTTTTTCTGGGAAGTCTTCGGCCAGGTCCTGAACCTCGATGCGGAAAACCGTCGTCAGAACGGGTTGTGCCGAGCCATCCTTGAGGATTTTCTCATATGCAAATTGCCCGACGGGTTTTTCCTGAACGGTTCGCGCCCTTACCCCGGCTTCTTCCCAGGCTTCCTGTCTTGCGGTCTGTGCACCATTGAGCCCGTCAATCGGCCAACCTTTTGGTATGATCCAACGTCCCGTATCCCGGCTTGTGATCAGTAGTACCTGCACGCCCTCGTTTGTATTCCGAGTGCACAACGCGGCAAATTGCACCCTGCGCGGGCGCAGGATCAGAGGTCTTGCGACCTCTTCCCAAATATTGTGCAGCCATTTTGTCATGCTCTTACGCCCTGTGGTCAGGGCGCCTCCTCAGAGCAGCACATAACAACGAAATGGTATATGTTCAATGAACGGGTGAAGGTTTGATCCGTGTTGGCGGTCTTTGTGCCCGGAAAAGGATCAGTCTGTCACAAGCGGATCAACGTCGGCGTTTTGCGCGCAGTGTCGGATCAGCTTGGGTTGGATCCTCTGGCCAGGGGTGTTTGGGATATTGGGCGCGCATATCTTTGCGAACGTCTGCGTATGAGCCGGCCCAGAACCCCGGTAAGTCCCGTGTAATCTGGATTGGGCGCTGGGCGGGGGACAGCAGAGTGATCTTGAGGGGCTCGCCGCCCACGATCGGATGGCGGGTTACTCCGAACAGCTCCTGCAACCGGACCGAGATTTCGGGGGCCGCACCGCCGTAGTCAATCGGCACTTTCCGACCCAAAGGTGTTTCGAATGATCCGGGTGCGCGCCGGTCCAGTTCCTGTGTCTGGTTCCAATCCAACCGGGCGCGCAATGCAGTTAGCAGGTCGAACTTTTTCCAGTCGTCAGCCGATCGCACGCCCGAGAGCATCGGCAGCAACCAGTCCTCTAACGACGCAGCCAGCCCGTCAGGTGAGAAATCGGGCAGGTCGACGCCCTCGGCCCTGACCAATTCGACCCGCGCGGCCAGACGCGCCGATGCGCCGTTCAAGCGCAGACCCAGATCGCGCACTCCGTCCAGCATTGCCATAGCCAGGATGTCTTCGGGCACGTCTTTCCAAATGCGGTCGTCCAGAGTTATGGCACCCAACCGCTCTTGACGGCGCGCAATAACGCGGCGGTCCCGTTTGGACCAGACGCAGCTATCAACCCAGTCGATCTGATCCGCGAACAGATCGCGAATTTCGCGCTCGGATATTTGCGCGGCCATGCGCACACGCGCCTCACGTGGGTTGCCGTCGGTGTCTGTGACAACCAGATAAGGGCTCGCTGCCAAAGTGTCGGCACTGTCCAACACTACACCTTTTCCGCCAGACAAAACATATCGCGGATCGTCACCCTTGCGACGCTGGCCAATACGGTCGGGGTAGGCCAGCGCAGCCATGGCTGCGGGGCTCAGATCAGATGGCTTTCCATTTCGGCGCAGCCGCTTGGCTTCGGCATTTATGCGGTCAATCGCCCCCGAATTCACTTGCCAGATGCGATTGCGTTGAAAGGCGCGCAGATCGCGTAGTGCTTCTAGCCGCAGCAACATATCGGTCGGCGCGCCGCGCAGCGGGTCTCGTTCGGCCATCAGCGCAGCCAGAGAGGATGCGTCCGGCCCGGCACGCTCTAGCATGTGCCCTAGCCGGGGATGCAGGGGCAGGGCCGATAGGGCGCGTCCGTGAGCGGTGATCCGCCCCTTACCGTCCAAAGCGCCCAACATGGTCAACAAGCTGCGGGCTTCGGCCATGGTGCCTTCGGGCGGAGGGGTCAGAAAGGCGAGGTCGTTTACTTCAGCCCCCCAAAGCGCAAGCTCCAGCGCCAGACCGGTTAGGTCGGCGGCTTCGATCTCGGCTGGGGGATAAGCGGCGAGCGCGCCCTCTTCCCCTTTGGACCAAAGGCGATAACAGACCCCTTCTGCCACGCGCCCCGCGCGGCCTGCGCGCTGGGTGGCCTCGGCACGTGTGACGCGTTCTGTCACCAACCTGGACATCCCCGAGCCCGGATCAAACCGCGCGCGGCGCGCCTGCCCCATATCGACCACAACACGAATATCTGGAATGGTTAGAGAAGTTTCGGCAATCGACGTGGCAAGAACGATCTTACGCCCGTCCTCAATCGGAGCTATGGCCTTGCGTTGTGCCGCAAAGGGCATTGCGCCGAACAAGGGGCGCAGCGTGCATCCGTTAGGCAAGCGTCCGGCCAAAGCGGTCTCGGCGCGGCGTATTTCACCCTCCCCGGGCAGAAACACAAGCATTCCGCCTGCCGTTTCACGCTCGGCCTGAACCACCAGATCGACCAACGCATCCAACCGCCGTGCTTGCGGACCAAGCGGGCGGTCCAGCCAGCGTGTCTCGACCGGAAAACTGCGGCCCGCAGACGTCACTAGCGGAGCGCCCATCAAATGTCCGACCGGTTCAGCGTCCAATGTCGCGGACATTGCCAGCAGGATCAGATCGTCGCGCAGCGCGCCCATCACTTCGAGGCAAAGCGCCAGCCCTAGATCGGCATTCAAGGACCGTTCGTGGAATTCATCGAAGATCACCGCGCTGACGCCGGGCAGATCGGGGTCGGATTGCAGCATCCGGGTCAGAATGCCTTCGGTCACAACCTCGATCCGGGTGGATTTGGACACTTTTGCCTCGCCACGCACCCGGTAGCCGATAGTTTCCCCCACGCGCTCGCCCAGCGTTTCGGCCATGCGTTCCGCTGCGGCACGGGCAGCCAGCCGACGGGGTTCCAGCATCACGATCTTGTCAGCGCACAGCCCTGCCTCGAGCATTGCTAAAGGCACACGAGTCGTCTTGCCCGCGCCCGGGGGCGCTTGCAGCACGGCGCGCCCCGAAGCTCGTAGGGCGTCCAGCAGATCGGGGATGGCGTCTTCAATGGGCAGGCGAGTCATGCGGGCTTTATCCGCCAAGCATCGGGCGGCGTCCAGTTCTGTGGTTTGCAGGTGACGACCTGCTTACATCCAAACGGATTCCGGCGCAGTCCGGTCTGGACAAATCGGCTTCAGCGACGGCAAGTAGTCGTGCCGCAAAAGATCGGGGTTAAAATGGAAATAGACAGCCTGAGTGACAGGATTTTAAACGGAGATCGGCGCGCGCTGGCCCGTGCGATAACCTTGGTAGAAAGCGGCCGCGCCGATCATCGAGCGCAGGCCAGCGAATTGCTGGCGCGTCTCGCAGGCGCGGGGAAACAGGCATTGCGGATTGGGCTGTCAGGTACGCCGGGCGTCGGTAAATCCACGTTCATCGAAAGCTTTGGCATGATGCTGATCGGTCAAGGATTGCGCGTGGCGGTTCTGGCCGTCGATCCCAGTTCGACCCGTTCTGGGGGCTCGATTTTGGGCGACAAAACCCGGATGGAGCGCCTAAGCCGGGAACCTGCCGCCTTTATCCGACCTTCCCCCAGCCAAAGCCATTTGGGCGGTGTTGCGCGTCGAACGCGCGAAGCCATCGCCCTGTGCGAGGCAGCTGGGTTTGATGTGGTTTTGATTGAAACGGTTGGAGTAGGGCAGTCGGAAACCGTGGTGTCCGAGATGTCAGACCTGTTTCTTTTGCTGCTGGCCCCTGCAGGTGGGGACGAGCTGCAAGGGGTCAAGCGCGGTATTATGGAGATGGCCGACATCATCCTTGTCAACAAGGCGGATGGAGATCTCAAGGCAACGGCCACACGGACCTGTGCCGACTATGCCGGAGCGCTGCGTTTGCTGAGAAAGCGCCCGCAGGACCCTGAAGGTTTCCCCAAGGCCATGACGGTCTCTGCGGTTGAAGAGCATGGGCTTGAGCAATCCTGGGACGAAATGCGCTCTTTAACAAATTGGCGCAAGGAAAGCGGGTATTGGTCCACGAACCGAGCGGAGCAGGCGCAGTTCTGGTTTGAACAGGAAGTGCGTACAGCGCTCTTGTCGCGGCTTGCGACCCCACAGGCCCGCGCCGAGATGGAACGGCTGGGCAACGCGGTTCGAGAAGAGGGACTAAGCCCGTCAGTGGCGGCAGAAACACTGTTATCGAACCTGATGCCGGGCCAGGGATACTCCTGAAGACAAGAATTGCGTGATGTGAAACCGAGTTTCCCGTGCTGCGTGCGGGGGGCTGTCGAATGCGCGTAAAGATGGTATCCTGATCGTATAAATCGCAGGACCTGAGACTATGCCTCGTATCAATGGGACCAACAGTGGCGATGATATTGACGTCACAAACGACAGCGGGACGCTGAACGGCACTCCGCAAGGGTCTCCTATTGATAACATTCGCGGTCGAGGCGGCGATGACGATATCACGGTCACGGACAGCACGATTTCCGACAACGTTGTTGGGAATACGGGTAACGACAACATTGTCATTTCCAATAGTACTGTGATTGGACGAGTCTCGGGCGGTGCAAATTCCGATACGATAACAGTCAGCGGGTCTAATGTCGGCTCTATCAGGCTTGGGGCGGGTAATGACACGCTCAATTTCAGCAGTACGACCGTCAGCGACGACGTCGTCGGCGGAAGCGGTACAGACACGCTGAACCTACCAGAAGGCACGGTCGTTAACGACGCCACATTCGGTACGTTCACGGTTGAGGCCGGGGTTGCCTATTCGGTGTCCAGTGGCACGTTCACGCTGCCGTCGGGCACAACCGTCACATACAGTGCTTTCGAAAACGGGTCGGGCGTGCCGTGCTTTACTCGAGACACCAAGATTTTGACGACCAAAGGTGACCGTTGCATCCAGACGCTGAGGGTTGGGGACGAAGTTCTGACGCTGGGACAAGGCGTGCAAGCGCTGCGATGGATTGGGCGACGCAGCATTTTCAAGGAAAATTTACAGGCCAACCCTCGTCTGCGACCAGTTCGTATATCAGCAGGGGCGCTTGGTGATGGCCTGCCGCACGAAGACCTTTTGGTATCGCGACAGCATCGAATGCTAGTGCGGTCCCGGATCGCGCAGCGAATGTTTGGTGCGCCCGAAGTCCTTGTTGCCGCAATCAGACTTGTTGATACGCCCGGCATTTACGTTGACGAGAACGTGGATGAGGTGGAGTATTTCCACCTGTTGTTTGATGAGCATCAAGTTGTTTTTGCCGGAGGAGCGCCGACTGAAAGCCTTTTCACCGGTGTTGAGGCGTTGCGGGCGTTGGACCCCAATGCGCGGCGTGAGATTTTCGAGATTTTCCCAGACTTGGCCAAGGGTCTTCCCACGCGAGAAACCGCCAGATTGATACCTGAGGCACGGCAGCAAGCCCGGTTGTTGGAACGCCATCGTAAAAACGGTAAACCGCTTTTGTGGTCGCAATCGGGACCTGCTGGCTGAACAAACGAAGTTGGCGTAAAGAATCCGCGCGATCCGTCTTGACCCTTCCGGCGATTCCCACTACACGCATCCAACCAGTTTTCGGGCGCGACTTCGGGTTGCGCCCCTTGTGATTTGGCCGAGGCGTTATGCCGGGCCTCCAGAAACAAAGGAAGAAACCATGTCGCGCCGTTGCGAACTGACCGGAAAAGGCCCGATGACTGGCAACAATGTCAGCCACGCCAAAAACAGAACTCGTCGTCGTTTCCTGCCGAACCTGAACGACGTTACCCTGCAGTCGGAAACCCTGGGTCGTGGCGTAAAGCTGCGCATCTCGGCGGCTGCTCTGCGCTCGGTCGACCACCGCGGTGGTCTGGACGCGTTCCTGGCCAAAGCCAAGGACGACGAACTGTCGGCTAACGCGCTGAAAGTGAAAAAGGAAATCGCCAAGGCACAAGCCTCGGCCTAAGCCTTTTTCACATGTAAAATATTCGGCCCTGTACCCATGATGGCGCAGGGCCTTTTCTATTGCATCAAAGCCAAAAAGCGCGATTTGGTGACAATCCGTGGATATGGAGTGATTTTGTTCACATACCTCCGCTCTGAATGACGTTATGTTTAAGCATATTCATCCGACGGAGATCATTCTCATGTCTTTCAAATCTCTCGAATCTTTCTCCCTGTTGGCCGCTTTTTTCGGCAAAACCTTTGGGACATGTTTTCGGATGCAACGTCAGGTGAACAGGTTGCATACAAGCCTGACCAAAGGGTCTGTCAAGCGTACCGAACGGGACGGTTGATACTTTCCTCCTGACCCACGGGCTTCAAGCGTTTTCGATTGCGCTTGAAGCCCTCTTAACGTCCGGCCTATATCAAAGGCGAAATGAAAGCTGTTCTGCATAAGACGTTGCCTTTTGTATTGTCGCTGCTTGTCTTGCTCACCGGGCAAGGAGTAGCCGCGTCTAGGGGCATGGAAACTGCCGTTGGGCAGATGGTCTTGTGTACCGGAGACGGCCCTGTGGTCGTCTATACGGATGCGGATGGACAACCCACGCAGCCTCCGCATTTCTGTCCGGACTATGCGATGACGTTGCTTGGGGCGGTCCTTGATGTTTCGTCCCGCGTGCCCGAAGCGCCAAAGCCCGATCAGGTTCAACCCGCACGGACACGCCGCAACCTGATTGCGGCACCAATTCCACATCACCCTGCGCGGGCTCCTCCTGTCGTGTTCTGACAATCAACTTATTCTCAGACACTTAAAGCAGGAGAAGCCAGATGCGCTTTTCATTCAAACTATTGGCCACTCTGGCCGCCGCCACCATTGCAACCGCTGCGGTGGCACAAGATTCGATTGCAGTCGAAGATGCTTATGCGCGTTCGTCCGGCAAGACTGCCAAAGCCGGTGCGGCGTTCATGATGATCGAAAACACCGGTGACGCAGATGACCGGTTGATCGCCGTTGAATCTGAGGCTGCGGCGCGGGTTGAACTGCACACGCATGAGGTTGATGCCAACGGCGTTGCCAAGATGATCCATGTCGAGGAAGGGTTCGTGATCCCGGCGGGTGAGGCGCGTGCGCTGAAACGCGGAGGGGACCACGTCATGTTCATGGGGCTGACGGCGCCTTTCGAAGAAGGATCCACTGTCCCTGTCACTTTGATCTTCGAAAAGGCCGGCGAGGTCGAGGTTGACATTCCGGTTGATCTGAAGCGTCACGACGCTGGTGGGCACGGGTCGCATTCGCACTGAGGCTACGCGCGTCTTCGCGCCGCTTTGCGGCGGTCATCCACGCGTCAGGCCGGGCTGAGCCCGGCCTGCTTGCGTCGAGTCTAGCGGTTGACGACGCGCATCGAAACGCGGTCGCGGGCGGATTTGAAACGCAATGCGAGGAAGATCATGACCCCCGAGAAGGCCAGCGCCGAAAACGCAATGGCCCAGCCCAGTGCCACCATTCCAGTGACCGGCCAGAACATTAGAACCAGCCCAATCAGCAACGCGACGATCCCTGAATTGCGGAAGGTTGCCGAATCTGGATGCTGATCCGGTATTTCTCGCCACGCTGCCAGCGAACCGACGCCAGCAATCAGGGCCCATGCACCGAAAAGGAAGAAGGTCAGTCGCGCCACGCCCTCGGGCCAGATCAGAAGGACCAGCCCAATAAGCAAAGCGCCTATTCCGAATCCTCCGATCAGGCCGCGTCGACCGAACCCAAACAGGGTGACGCCGCCGTCAAGCACCAGTAGCAGACCGACTAGACGCAACAGAAGCGAAATGCTGCCCGTCGGCCAGAACAACGCTGCAACCCCCAACACACCGGCGAGAATGCCGCGCAATAAAAAAGTCCACCACAGATTGGCCAGCTGCTCTCCCATCGCTTCGCGACCGTCCAGGCTGTGGCTATCAAGGATTTCTTCGTGCGGCGTATGAGGGTCGGTCATGTGGGCCTCCGGTTGTGGTCGCGGGTTCAGTATACAATAAATCTCTTTTGTATCTGACGTCTATTGTTGCCCCAGCAGGTCGTCGACCCAGCGTGGGACTGTTTCCGACGCCGGGCCGAGGATGACCGTTTCAAAGCTGGACGCGCCATCCGAGGGTTCAAGGTTTAATTCGACGGTCCGTGCACCAGCATTGGCAGCCTCGTGCACGAAAGCGGCGGCCGGATAGACCTGCCCAGAAGTTCCGATCGAAGCAAAGATCGCAGCCTCGGAAAGGTGATCGTAGATGGTTTCCATGTGATAAGGCATCTCTCCGAACCAAACTACGTCGGGTCTGGCAGACGGTGCGGCACATGCGGGACAGGATTCACCCACGGACATCTTCGGGGGGGCAACCCAGCGGTGGTCGCACGCGGCGCAAAGCGCCCCTGCAAGAGTTCCGTGCATATGAAGAACGTTTTTGGCCCCGCCGGCTTCGTGCAGGCTATCTACGTTTTGGGTCACGATCACAACATCACCGGGCCAGTTGCGTTGCAACCGGGTCAGCGCTTGATGGGCCGGATTGGGCTGCGCGTTCGCCGCCTGTGTGCGGCGGGCATTGTAGAACCCCTGTACCAAGGCCGGGTCACGCGCAAACCCTTCGGGTGTAGCGACATCTTCTATCCGATGCTGAGACCAAAGCCCGCCTTCGTCCCGAAATGTGCCCAACCCGCTTTCGGCCGAGATTCCGGCTCCGGTCAGGATGACAATCTTTTCCATTCCTACCTCACACGTTACACCTTGGTGCATGAGCCACCGTATCCTGTTTGTCTGTTTGGGCAATATCTGCCGTTCACCCGCTGCCGAGGGCGTGTTTCGCGCCCGTGCACCACATCATACGACTGATAGCGCCGGGACCTCGGGCTGGCATGTCGGCGACCCGCCCTATGGGCCGATGCAGAAGGCAGCAATGGTACGGGGGGTAGCACTGGGCGATTTGCGCGCCCGGAAATTTGTGGCCGAGGATTTCAACCGGTTTGATTTGATCCTTGGCATGGATGCCGACAACATCGCCAATATCGAGGATCTGCGCCCCGAGGGCAGCGACACTCCGGTCCGCTTGCTGACCGATTTTGCCCCGGAAACCGGCGCGGACCATGTGCCCGACCCCTATTACACCCGTGATTTTGACGGAGCTTTGGACTTGATCGAGGCCGCTGTGGAAGGCCTCGCCGCTCATCTGCGTGGTTAGGCCATCACCTTAAGCCGACCGTCCAGCCAAGGCAGTTGCGTCAAGGCCGGGTCCACGATCTGGCTGCGCATCAGTCGGCGCATCATATCGGCCACCTCTTGCGGAACCTGATCGGACCAGTCGGTGCGGGTGAACAGCGAGATCATTCGAGAAAAGTCCCCAAACGGGGCAGGGTGCGCCTCAAGCCCGTCGTGGAACCGGGCGGCGCGCATGAACCCTAAGGGCGTGGTGATGGCCCAGCCAAGGCCGCGCGCGACCATCGCCATCAACGCAAGGTGCGAACCGATCTCGAACCGTTCCTCGAACTCTAGTTTCTGGCGGGCCAGATGTGCCTCGATCTGGCGGCTGATAAGCTGTTCACGGGCGTAGCGCAGAAAGGGTAGGGTCTGCACTGCATCCTGCGCTCCTTTAGGGGTCACCAGAATGAACGGGTCCTGCACCAGCGGGTATTCAGCAACGCCTTCAAGCACTTCACCCGAATGGGCTGATACGGCCATGTGCAGGCGCTGTGCCTCGAGATCGGCGAACAGATCAAGACTGGGCAGGGTGATCAGTTTGAATTTCGAACGCGTCAGGCTGTCGGCCAGCAATGTCGCCAGTCTGGGTGTCAGGTCATTGTCGAAATCGTCGATCAGCCCGATGGACAGGGTAGTCAGATGACCCAGATCCATCACGGTCAATTCGCTCTGGGCCATTTGCAATTCGGCCAAAACCGTCTCAGCGCGGGTCAGAAAGCTGCGCCCGGCCTGCGTCAGCCGCATTGGGCGGCGTCCGTGGTCGACCAGTTCGGTGCCCAACGCGTTTTCCAGATTGCGTAATTGCTGGCTTACCGATGGCTGGCTGAGCCCGGTGATCTCGGCCGCCTGCGCCACCGAACCGGTGCGCGCCAAGGCCTCGAACACTTCAAGGCCCCGCAAAGTCAGCCCTTTCATCACCATCGCACACCCCTTTTGCTGCGCCTTTTCTGGGGCGCAGGACGGGTCAGGTCAAGGATGCTGAGGTATTTAGCTACAGATCGCCTGCGCCATCTGGCCAAAATTCTGATATCGATCCCATAGCGCATCATCCCGCGCGGTGCGTGACATTTTCAGCTCCTGCGCCTGATGGGGGTCAGCGAACCATTTCGAGACGGTCTTTTGGTCGCTGCGCGTCAGCGCCTGATCGGCCACGCGTTGAATGCAACTGCACCGATCCCGCGTCGCAGCCGACCGGTCCGACGCCAGACATGCCCGCTTGATTTGCGCGGCCTCAACCGCCAACGGAGAACTTGCCACAGACGCAGCACACAATGCTATTAAGAGGAACTTTTTCATGCTCGAGCCTCGTTTTTGCCTGCCCGGAGGGATCTTGCGCCCCTCTCGGCCTTTAGCGGAGTATGAATCAAACTGGATTCAGGATCAATCGGGGGGTGCGAAAATGTGATTGGGCAGTGGAGCAAAGTCGCATTTGCTTAGGCAAACCAACGGATTTGAAAATAAAATGCTTAAGAAGTACGGCCGCACATTCCATTTGCCACAATCCCCTGGGGCTACCAGCGATGACAAAATCATGCGCAGTGTCGACGGGCTGGTTGCCGCCGATGAGGTGGTCTTCACCGAGAAAATGGACGGTGAGAATACGACTATTCACAACCAGGGCTGCCATCCACGCAGCCTTGATGCCCGATACCATCCGTCGCGCGATTGGATGAAAGCTTTTGCGGCTGGCATCTCACCTCAACTGGCCGAGAATGAGCGTATTGTTGGCGAGTATCTCTTTGAACGCCACTCTATCGTGTATCCCGCTTTACCATCCTTTTTTCTGGGTTTTGTATGGATCAAACAAGAGGAGGTTCAGGCCTGGGACGCGACTCTCTTTCGCTTTGCCGAACTTGGGATCGCGCCGGTACCAGAACTGCATCGCGGGCCGTTTTCGGATCAGGTTGTTAGCACTGTTCTTTCCAACCTCGATCTCGATAGGCAAGAGGGTTTCGTGGTTTGTGATATGGCTGCATTTTCGGAACAGGATATGCCAACCCGCCTGGCCAAGTATGTGCGCGAAGATCATGTGCAAAGCGACACGCATTGGATGAATGCTGAACTGATCAAAAACGAGCCTGCATGACATCCGACAAGCCACGCGAACAAAGGCGTTCGCATGGGGCTGTCCCACCTTGACCAGCGACTGTTTTCGAACCATATCCCGTCGCTATGACAGACCTCGCTCATATCCGCAATTTCTCCATCGTCGCGCATATCGACCATGGCAAATCCACCCTTGCTGACCGGCTCATCCAAGAGACCGGAACGGTCAAGGATCGCGACATGAAGGAACAGCTGCTCGACAGCATGGATATCGAGCGGGAACGTGGCATCACCATCAAGGCCAACACGGTCCGCATCGACTATACCGCGGACAATGGCGAGGCATATGTGCTGAACCTGATCGACACCCCCGGCCACGTGGACTTTGCCTATGAGGTCAGCCGGTCGATGCGCGCGGTCGAGGGCTCGCTGCTGGTTGTGGACTCGACCCAAGGGGTCGAGGCGCAGACGCTGGCGAATGTGTACCAAGCCATTGACGCCGATCATGAGATCGTGCCGGTGCTGAACAAGATCGACCTGCCCGCGTCCGATTGTGACCGCGTGGCGGAACAGATCGAGGACGTGATCGGCATCGACGCGACCGACGCCATTCAGGTCAGCGCCAAGACGGGGCAGGGTATCCATGAGACGCTTGAGGCTATCGTCCAGCAACTGCCCGCACCACAAGGCAATCTGGACGCGCCGCTCAAGGCGATGCTGGTGGATTCTTGGTACGACGCCTATCTGGGAGTGATCGTTCTGGTCCGCATCATGGACGGCACGCTGAAAAAGGGGATGCGGGTCAAGTTCATGTCGAACGGGACCCTCCATCATGTGGACCGCGTCGGCGTCTTCCGCCCCGAGATGGAGATGGTCGACAGCCTCGGCCCCGGTGAGATCGGCTTTCTCACCGCTTCAATCAAACAGGTCCGCGACACCCGCGTTGGTGACACTATCACCAATGATCGCAATGGGACTGAAGACGCGCTGGACGGGTTCAAACCCGCGCAGCCGGTGGTGTTCTGTGGCCTCTTTCCCGTCGACAGTTCCGAATTCGAAGACCTGCGCGATGCGATCGACAAACTGGCGCTGAACGACGCCTCGTTCTCCTTCGAAATGGAAACCTCGGCGGCACTGGGCTTTGGCTTTCGCTGCGGCTTCCTGGGCCTGCTGCACCTAGAGGTCATCCGCGACCGCATCGAGCGCGAGTATGATATCGAACTGATCACCACCGCACCGTCGGTGATCTATCACGTCTACATGAAAGACGGTGAGATGATCGAGCTGCACAACCCCGCCGATATGCCCGACCCTTCGAAGGTCGATCATATCGAGGAACCGCGCATCAAGGCGACCATTCTGGTGCCCGACGAATACCTCGGCGACGTGCTGAAACTGTGCCAGGACCGCCGTGGCATCCAGCTGGACCTGACCTATGCGGGGTCACGTGCGATGGTCGTCTATGACCTGCCGCTTAACGAGGTCGTCTTTGACTTCTACGACCGCCTGAAATCGGTGACCAAAGGCTACGCGTCCTTCGACTACCAGATGACCGGCTATACCGAGGACAATCTGGTCAAGATGTCGGTGCTGGTGAATGACGAACCCGTCGATGCGCTGTCGACCATGGTTCACCGAGACCGGGCCGAGATGCGGGGCCGCGCGATGTGCGAAAAGCTCAAGGACCTGATCCCGCGCCACATGTTCAAAATCCCGATCCAGGCCGCCATCGGAGGCAAGGTCATCGCCCGCGAGACCCTCTCGGCGCTGCGTAAGGACGTGACCGCGAAGTGTTACGGCGGCGACGCCACGCGGAAACGCAAGCTGCTGGACAAGCAGAAGGCGGGTAAGAAGAAGATGCGTCAGTTCGGGAAGGTCGATATCCCGCAGGAAGCGTTTATTTCGGCGCTCAAAATGGACAGCTAAGGCTGTCCATTTCTTCCTCTTGGTTTGTCTAAGTTTACGCGGATTCTGGATCGGCGTCCGATTGTGCGAGGTCGGTGAGTTCAGTCCAGACCGCCTCAGGGATGTCCCAATCGGCCCACTCAAGCGTTTGGTTTACATGCTGGGGCCACGTCACCCCGCAAACTGTTGAAGCAATGTTTGCATCTCGAAGCGAGAATTGCAGCGCCAGCGCGCCCATTGGAACGTCGTATCGGGCACAGATATCTTCGACCGCGCGCACAGGCGCGAGCATTTCTTCTGTTGCTGGCCGGTAAACGTAAAAATGGTGAACCGCGCTGCCTCTTGCCAGAATTCCTCCCGCGTAGGGTGCTGCATTTAAGACGGTGACACCCTTGGAAACGGCTTGTTCAATTAGGGGCGAAGCATTCACGTTTACAAGTGTGTGCCGGTTATGCGTCATCACAACATCGAAGTCCCAGTCGCGCAACATAGGCGACAGGACGTCCAGCCGTCCGCCGGCCAAACCAACGGCAGTTGCAAGGCCTTCCTCTTTGATTTTGAACAATTCGTCCAGCGCACCTCCGCTGCGCGTGATTTCTGAAATATCACCAGCGTATTCCGGGTCGTGGAGGTGAAGGATGTCGACGCTGTCTACGCCGAGTGCCATCAGGCTTTGCTCTAGCGACCGCCTAGCTTGATTAGCGTCGAACACGCTCGTTTCCATGTCTCGGTCGATTTTCGTGGACAATACACAGCCTTCTGGCAAACCACCGAGTTCACGAATTACGCTCCCAATGCGGTCCTCACTTCGGCCCATAGCATAGCCGCGGGCGGTATCGATAAACCCGTCGGGGCGGGTAAGTATTGTGCGCAAGGTTTCTCGCGCCCTATTCTCATCAACTTCGTAACCATAGATTTGCGGAATGCTACCTATTCCTGTTGACCCAAAACCAATTCGAGGAATTCTCACCCCGGTTAGACCGATTTCGTGAAACGTCGTCATGGCTCCCCCTCTTCTGAAATTCGAATCAGAATATATGAATATTCGACGGGATTCTTATGCACTTCAAGCTGGAGGACTGAGTAAAATCACTCGAAAGCCAAACAGGATATCCAAATATGTGATCCTCCTCACAGCCCAACTTTTTAAAACTTGTTAGTGTTGACCTAGCGGCAACTTCGGCGGGAGGTCCCTATGTCCATGGTCCCCATAATCGCCCTCGGATCGGCAGGTCTCTATTCCATTGCCATGATCTCGATGAAGTTCTGGTGGAAAATCCCCGGCCTCGGCCTTAGCCTGTTGATCGTGGCAACCCTGCTGGCCGCCGCAACGCTGGAGCTTGCCGCGCTGCGCGAGGAGCGGTTGGGGATCATCTATACCGGCATTCTGGGGGCCGAGGTTGTGCTGATCGCCATCGCCTCGTTCTTCTTGTTCGGTGAAGACTTCTCGATGCGGGAAGGGATCGGGATTGCCTTGGTTGTCGCTGGAACCGCCTTGGCGTGGGCCTGATTAACCACAATCTAAACCCTTCATGAAGCTTCCTTCACAAATGTTGTAACGCGTCTGCACCCTCCCAATCTGTTCAGCAGGCCAGCACCGGCCTGGACAAAACGGAGGAAGAGACAATGACCAGATTTATGACTGCCGGAGCAGCCGCTCTGGCCACGAGCCTTACTCTTGCAACAACAGCCATGGCCGACACGCCCGACCTGCGCGGCACGTGGGTGGGCAGCTATACTGCCGTCGGCCCGAACCGGACAACGACCGGCGATGTGCCCCGGTTCAACAACGCCGAGTGGGTGCTGGATATCCAAAAACAGCAAGACAATGTGTTCTGGGGACCCAGCAAGTGGCGGTCGAGTGCCGCTCAGGACTGGCGAATGCTGGATGCTACTGGGACCATCAGCCTGGACGACCCAACCCGGATCAGCATCGTTGAAAGCTCGGCCAACCCCGAGATCGGTGTGAACGCATTGATCGATGCCCGGTATGAGGACGGCAAGATTTATGCGGATTTCCGTAGCCTGCGTCGCGGAACGACCTACAGCACCGTTCTGGAACGTCAGGTGAACTGAAGCGTTTCCGGTCCGGTTGGGCTGTAGGGGGTACCGGCTGTAGTTAATCTGCAGCGCTTAGTGGGTAATTCCGGCCGGGTCGGAGCGCTTCTCAAATTGGTCTCCACAGGGAGGAGACGGGTCGGGCGGTGGTTGGATCGCTCGCGATAAGGGCAGGATGGTCTGATGTCGGAATGTGTTCCCGGCATCGGTTTCCTAACCCGTGCGGACCTTCAGCGCAGCCTCGTGTGGCGAAACGAAGCCGCTGTCCGACCCAACTTGTTGAAAATCCGGAAAATGGTGCGGCTGCGCGTTCGCCAGATTTTTGGTTGCCCCGGCGATCGCGTCACCGAGTGTAGAGAATGCGCTGCTGTATCACCGGCTTCAGGTCACAAGCCGCAGTCGTTAAATAGCCTGCTGAACGTCACTTGCAGTGTTGCTAATCGCGTCGCCAGCTTTGCCGATGTCTTTCCCGACACCTTTTGCCGTTTCACACGCTGTCAAAGTCAATAGGGCGGCCCCAATCAGTAGAGTGCGGATCATCGTTTGCTCCATAGGTTTTGTTCTCTGAGCGTCGTAGCAGTTTTTCCCGTATGTAACCAGCGGTTTGGGCGGTTTCAGTTTCGGTAAAGATAGGGGCCGCTGACCCCGGTTACCAGAAACACCAGGGCCGCGGCGCAGACAATGCTGGGACCGGCGGGCGTATCGGCCATATAAGCCCCCGCCAACCCACCCAACGCCGCCAAAGAGCCAAGGATCGCGGCGCAGACAGCCATGGCTTCGGGGGTTCGGACCAAAGATCGCGCAGCCGCTGCAGGGATGACCAGAAGCGCCGCAATCAGCAGAATACCCACGACTTTGATCGCCACGGCCACAGCCAGGGCCATAGCCAATGTCAGCCAGAGTTCCTCGCGTTTGGGATCAATACCAGACGCATAGGCCAAGTCTGGATTAAGTGTGGAAACCAGCAGGGCAGACCATCTCTGAACCATCACGGCCAGAATAAGAGCGCCACCGACCCAGATCGTCACCAAGTCTGTTTTTGCCACGGCCAAAATGTCGCCGAATAGAAAGGCATCCAGATCAAGCCGGACGTCCGACAGAAGTGCGACGCTCACCAGTCCGGCCGCCAGTGCGGTGTGGGCGATGACTCCTAACAGAGTATCCATCGCGAAGCCTTTTCCCCTCAGCAGCGTTACGGTTAGTCCCATTGTAAGGGCTGAAACGATGATCGCGGGCAAAATTGGCAGGGAAAATGCGAGGGCCAGAGCAATTCCCAACACAGAAGCGTGCGCGGTTGCTTCACCCAAGTAAGCCATGCGGCGCCAAACCACGAAACATCCAAGCGGAGCGGCTGCGATGGCTACTCCGACACCAGCGAGGGCCGCGCGTACCATAAAGTCATCCAGCATCAGTCTGCCTTTTCCTGCGAGAGTGTCGAGCCGTGATCATGGTCGTGTGAATGACTATGTTGGTGTTGGTAAAGCGCCATTGTTCCCTTCGTCCCACTTCCGAACAAGGCGCGGTATTCCGGTGCGTCTGCGACCGAGCGCGGAGAGCCCTCGCAGCAGATATGCCCGTTCAGACACAACACACGGTCTGAGGCCGCCATAACGACATGCAAGTCGTGGCTGACCATTACGATCGCGCATCCCAGATCGTGTCTAACCTGCTCGATACGTTGATAAAATGCGGCGGCACCCGGCTGGTCTAGCCCCTGGGTTGCCTCGTCCAGAAGAAGCAATTGCGGCTTCTCCAGCAAAGCGCGGGCCAACAGGACACGCTGGAACTGGCCGCCGGACAGCTTGGTCATCTGACGGTTTCGCAAGTCAGGTACACCCGCATGGTCCAACGCGGTTATGGCGTCACGTGCGGAAACGCGGCGGGGCAGGCTGAGGAACCGTTGAACCGTCATGGGCAAAGCCGCGTCCAGTGCCAGCTTTTGCGGAACATAACCAATCCGCAGGTTTTTGGCCTGTTTGACAGTCCCATGTGCGGGCAAAGCCGCCCCGATCATCGCGCGCAGTAACGTTGACTTACCTGATCCGTTTGGCCCGACAATCGTTACGATCTCACCTTCCGAAACAGTTGCGTTTACATGTTCAAGGATAGTTCTGCCGTCCGCGCGGATCGACAGGTCTTTCAGCGTAATCAGAGTTCTTTTCACGCCTGCAATCCTATGCATTCGGGGCACAGACCCTCGGCTTCGACAACGACGCGTTCGATCTGGAAGCCCGAAGTGTTCGCGGCAGCGCCCAGCCTGCCCTGAGTCAGTTCGGTTTCTGTTTCCGCGACGGCCTTGCAAGCCCGGCATATCAGGAAGGCCGGCACATGGTCGTGTGTCGGATGTGCGCAGGCAGCATATGCATTAAGTTGTTCGATACGGTGGACAAACCCGTTTTGAACCAAAAAATCCAGGGCTCGATACGCGACAGGCGGTTGCGACCCCATCCCTTCGGTGGATAGCACTGCAAGGATTTCATAGGCTCCCATGGCCTTATGTTTTTCAAGCAGGATCTCTAGGACGCGCCGCCTGACAGGCGTAAATTGCAAGCGTTTCGCTTTGCATTTTGCCTCGGCTTGCGCAAGGGCAGTCTGAACGCAATGCGTGTGATCATGTTGCCTGAAACCGACTGTACTCATTAGGGGCTCCGTCATTTTGTGGCTTGATATGTTATAACGTGGGGCATATCAAGCGACCAGTAAATGTAATAACATATCATTCAGGAGGCATTATGCTGCGTTCCACGCTATGCGTTCTTGGCGCTGTTATGGCTAGTCAGGTTGTTGCGGAACCCCCCAAAGTAGTTGCTGATATTGCGCCGGTTCATTCGCTTGTTGCGCGCGTTATGGATGGTGTCGCGGAGCCGGTACTGATCGTGCCGCCTGGGGCGTCGCCTCACAGCCACGCGATGCGCCCGTCCGAGGCGCGCGCGTTGCAATCTGCTGACATTGTCTTTTGGGTTGGTGAGGCTTTGACGCCTTGGATGGACAAACCGCTGAGCACTTTGTCGGCAGAATCAAAAAAGATCTCATTGCTGGAGGTTGACGGTACGATCCTGCATGAATACCGCGATGTTGTTGAAGAGAGTGGTCATGAAGACCACACGGATCACGACGACCATGGTCATGAAGACCGCACGGATCACGACGACCATGCTGGTCACAAGGACCACGACGACCATGGTCACGAGGACCACGCGGATCATGATGACCATGCTGATCACAAGGACCACGACGAACATGGTCATGAAGATCATGCTCATGACCACGACGGAGTAGACCCACATGCGTGGCTTGATCCGGAGAATGCGCGGACATGGGCTTTTGCGATTGCCAATATTCTTGCCGAGGTCGACATCGAAAATGCGCAGGCATACCAAGACAATGCCAAGGCGTTCGACAATGAATTGACTCTGCTTGGCGACCAGATCAAAGTAGATTTGGCCGACATGAAGGCGCATCGTTTCATCACGTTCCACGACGCCTATCAGTATTTCGAAAAGCGTTTTGGGTTGGAAACATCAGGCTCTGTCAGCTTGGGGGACGCGGCCAACCCCGGTCCCGCGCGCTTGGCAACGCTTCGGGAAAAAGTTTCAGAACATCAAATAGACTGCGCTTTTGCCGAGCCTCAATACGACACCCGGCTGGTAGAGACCGCTATTGAGGGGTCAGGCGCCACGATCCTTGATCTGGACCCTGTCGGAATCGCTGTTGATCCAGGTCCGAAGCTCTATCCCACGTTGCTGCAGGCTATGGCACAGAGCTTTCTGGTTTGCGCAAACGGGTCGTGATTTTAACAGTTCGGCTCATGCTGTCTGTTCCTCACAAAACAATTCATAGACCACTTCGAGCATGCGTTTGGGGCGGTCATCAGCAAGGCGGTAATAGATCGCCTTGCCCTCGCGGCGCGGCATAACAAGCCCTTCAAGGCGAAGTCGTGACAACTGTTGCGACACAGCAGCCTGACGCGCTGACAGCAACTCTTCCAGCTCTGTCACAGATTTTTCGCCGGATATAAGATGACACAGGATCATCAGCCGTCCTTCGTGGCTGATCGCCTTCAGAAAATTCGAAGCCCGCGTCGCGCTTCCTGCAATGAGCTCGATGTTATCGTTTGGTATGTCCTGCTTAACCTGCGCCAGTGCCATTATCTTGTCCTTTATGCCCAGTCGGGCGATGGTCTACGTAAAATCCGGACTCGGTTACTCGAGCCGCTTAAGTGCACATACTGACCAAATATGTCCATATGCATGAATCAAAATGACGTGATGGGAAAGAGAGCATCCGCAGACAAAAGAGGCCCCTAGTTGAAAACGGGCAGTGGCGGCGTCGCGCCACGCAGAAACAACTGCGGATGGCCGACAAAAAGCAATGTGTTGATCAGAAGTCTCCGGCCCCCCTTGCAGCCCCTCTATGGCAACACTAAGACTCAGGTAACGTTTCTTCGGGTAAAGTCCCGATCCATAGCAAAGCAGGCAGGTTCCTAATGTTTGATCCCGTTGATACCTACATGAATACGCTCGTCCCCATGGTCGTTGAGCAGACCAGCCGGGGTGAGCGCGCCTATGATATTTTCTCGCGCCTGTTGAAAGAGCGGATCATTTTTATCAATGGCCCGATCCATGACGGAATGAGCCATCTGGTGGTGGCTCAGTTGCTGCATCTTGAGGCCGAGAATCCTAACAAAGAAATCTCAATCTACATCAATTCGCCTGGCGGTGTCGTGACAAGCGGTTTGTCGATTTACGATACAATGCAGTATATTAAACCTAAGTGTTCGACATTGGTGATCGGTCAGGCGGCCTCGATGGGGTCGGTTCTGTTGGCCGGGGGCGAGAAAGGAATGCGCTTTTCGCTGCCCAACAGCCGCATCATGGTGCACCAGCCCAGCGGCGGATATCAGGGGCAGGCGAGCGATATCATGATCCACGCCGCCGAGACGCAAAAGCTGAAAGATCGACTGTATGACATCTATGTGCGTCATACAGGGCAGACAAAAAAGGCTGTTGAGAAAGCATTGGACCGCGACAACTTCATGAGCCCGGAAGAAGCAAAAGACTGGGGTCATATCGACGAAATCGTCGAAAATCGTGCGAAAATGGACGGCGAAAAGAGCTGAGAATAAGTCCTCGCGTCACGTGCGCGAGGTACATTTTTGAGATTGTAGCCGCCTCAGTGGTGGCCTAAGCTGCAGCAACATGCGGCAAGCGCGGCCCCGGGCGGGGCCGCAGGGACGAAGCCCGAAAGGTAGAACATGGCGACGAATTCAGGCGGTGACGGCAAAAACACGCTCTACTGCAGCTTCTGCGGCAAGAGCCAGCATGAGGTGCGCAAGCTTATTGCCGGACCCACAGTGTTTATCTGTGACGAATGCGTCGAACTGTGCATGGACATCATCCGCGAAGAGACAAAGGCCAGCGGCCTGAAATCCAGCGACGGAGTGCCGACGCCCAAGGATATCTGCGAAGTGCTGGACGATTACGTGATCGGTCAGGCCACGGCCAAGCGGGTCCTGTCGGTGGCCGTGCACAACCACTACAAGCGTCTGAACCACGCGCAGAAGGCGGGCAGCGATATTGAGCTTGCCAAGTCCAACATCCTGCTGATTGGCCCCACGGGTTGCGGAAAGACGCTGCTGGCCCAGACACTGGCGCGGATTCTGGATGTGCCGTTCACCATGGCGGATGCGACGACACTGACCGAAGCGGGATACGTGGGTGAGGACGTCGAAAACATCATTCTGAAACTGCTGCAGGCGTCCGAATACAATGTCGAACGTGCGCAGCGCGGCATCGTCTATATCGATGAGGTCGACAAGATCACGCGCAAATCCGAAAACCCGTCGATCACGCGCGACGTATCGGGTGAGGGCGTACAGCAGGCGCTGCTGAAGCTGATGGAAGGCACCGTGGCCAGCGTTCCGCCGCAGGGCGGGCGTAAGCATCCGCAGCAGGAGTTCCTGCAGGTGGACACGACCAACATCCTGTTCATCTGCGGCGGTGCATTTGCCGGTCTGGACAGGATCATTGCGCAGCGCGGCAAAGGCTCGGCCATGGGTTTCGGGGCAGACGTGCGTGACAATGATGAGCGTGGCGTCGGTGAGATTTTCAAGGATTTGGAACCTGAGGATCTGTTGAAATTTGGCCTGATCCCTGAATTTGTTGGACGTCTGCCGGTTCTGGCAACGCTTGAGGATCTGGACGAGGATGCTTTGGTCACGATCCTGACCAAGCCCAAGAACGCGCTGGTCAAACAATATCAGCGCCTGTTTGAACTGGAAGATGCCGAGCTGGCCTTTACCGATGACGCGCTCAAGGCGATTGCCAAGAAAGCCATCGAACGGAAAACCGGGGCACGTGGTTTGCGCTCGATTCTGGAAGACATCCTGCTGGATACGATGTTCGAGCTTCCGGGTCTGAAAAACGTGACCGAAGTTGTGGTCAACGAAGAGGCCGTGACATCTGAATCGCAGCCGCTAATCATTTATGCGGATGCGGCCGAATCTGCTTCGGCGGGTTAAGACCTTACAGATCTGATCCATGCGGCGCGGTTCTCCGCGCCGTTTTCTTATGAGGATACTGAAATGATCAAGCGCATCTCATCAGGTGGCGAATTTGAACCTAAGCTAGGGTATTGCCGCGCCGTGGTTGCCGGAGGTTGGGTGCACGTCTCTGGTACTGTCGGGCAGGGTGATACCGTGGTCGAGCAGTGCCGCTCGGCGCTGACGGTGATTGAAAAGGCGCTGATCGAAGCTGGTGCAGGCTTTTCAGACGTCGTTCGTGTAACTTACATGTTACCCGACAAGGCTGAGTTTGAGCCATGCTGGCCAATTTTGAGCGAGACATTTGGTGCGAATCCTCCGGCCGCAACAATGATCGAATGCGATTTGATCGACCCGAAATACCGAATTGAAATAGAAGTGACCGCGTATTTGCCGGAATAGGGGGTGCGGTCCTTGTGACACTGGACCTTGGCGCGCCTTTGGTCCATATCTGCGGAAACAGAATTGCCGGAGGCAGCCCATGGGGATCCTGAACAGTCTTTTGCGAGCCGTGACCTGGTGGAACGGGGCCACTCTGAACACGCAGATTTACACTGCGCGCAAGGGTGAAAAGGTCGGCGAGGACAACCAGGGCAATGTGTTCTACCGCAATGCGGATGACAGCAAGCGCTGGGTCATTTTCAATGGCGAAGCCGAGGCGAGCCGTGTCGACCCTGACTGGCATGGTTGGCTGCACCGAACATGGGACGAGCCTCCGACTGACAAACCATTGCCGCACAAATCGTGGGAAAAACCACATCAGGAAAACCTGACCGGTTCGGCGCTTGCCTATACTCCTGCCGGGTCCCTGCGTCGCCCGGACCCGATTGAACGTTCCGATTACGAGGCTTGGAGCCCCGAATAAACGAGGCAAATTATGTCGAGCTACAATGTTTCCGAAGTCCTGGTTGGCGGCGCCGTTTTGGCCTGTGCCGTCGCTTTTGGGGTCTATGCCAGTCAGTCCACCGGCCTGTCGCAAGGTGGTACGGGTTATGAACTGGGCGCATCTTTCCGGTCGCTTGAAGGCGTCGGTGTTGGAACAGATGTGCGATTGGCCGGGGTCAAGATCGGTACTGTAACGGACGTAACGCTCAACTCCGAAACCTACCGGGCGGATACTACGTTTTCGATCTCGGACGGTATTCTGGTTCCGGATGACAGCGCGATTGTAATTTCGTCCGAGGGACTGTTGGGCGGTAACTTCGTTGAAGTGATGCCGGGCGGTTCGCCCTTCTATTTCGAGCCTGGTGATGAGGTCACGGATACACAGGGCGCGGTCAGCCTGATTTCGCTTCTGGTCAAGTTTGTTGCCGGGGATGGCAGCTAATGCGGCGTCTCGCCATTGTGCTTACCATGCTGGCCGCCACGGGCGCATCGGCGCAGCAAAAGGTCCAGTCGGGGCCGGGTGCGATGCTGCGTGGGTTGGACAAGGTCAGCGGCCAAACCGTTGACGTCGAGATGCGGAACGGTGAAACACAGCCCGTTTTTGGTCTGGACGTCGCGTTGGGCGACTGCCGCTATCCGGCCGAGAACCCGACAGGTGATGCTTTTGCCTATCTCACGATTTGGGAAAATGGCAAGACTGACCAACTGTTTGACGGTTGGATGATCGCCACGTCACCAGCGCTGAATGCGCTGGACCATTCGCGCTACGACGTTTGGGTTATTCGTTGTATAACGCCATCCGGCGATTGAGTTAAGTCGGCGGTAAAATCCGCGCTGGCGCTGATCGCCTCTTCCAGTTCTTGCCGATATTGCGTGCGGGGTATTTCTATCGCACCCAAAGAGGCCAGATGCGCTGTCAGAAATTGGGTGTCGAACAGATGAAATCCTGTTCTGCGAAGCCTGTCTGTCAGATAGGCCAATGCGATCTTTGACGCATCCGTACGTCGCGAAAACATGCTTTCGCCGAAAAACGCGGCCCCAAGGCAAACGCCATAGACGCCGCCTATCAGGGCCGATTTCTCCCACACTTCCAGCGAGTGTGCATGGCCCGTTTGATGTAGGTGTTGGTACAGGTTGCGCAACTCGTCATTGATCCACGTGTCGGCGCGGTCGGCGCAGCCATCGACGACCCCAGCGAAGTCCCGGTTGATCGTGATGGAGAACCCGCAGTTGCGTATGCGCCGTGCCAAACTGCGGGAAATGTGGAATCCGTCCAGCGGAAACACACCACGAAATTTGGGGTCGACCCAGAACAACTCGGGGTCATCGCGGTGCTCAGCCATCGGGAAAATGCCGATGGAGTAGCCATGCAGTAAGAGGTCGGGGGTCAGGCTCATACTGGAATCTCAAAGGGCGAAAGGTAAAAACCCTTCACCCTTAGTATGTTAGTCTGCCACGTTCTCGGCAAGCCACTTTTCCAGCCAATGGATGTTGTAGTCACCGCTGTGAAGATCAGGCTCTTGCAGCAGGGCGTGGAACAGAGGCACGGTGGTGTCGATACCGTCCACGATCAGCTCGCCCAAGGCACGTTCCAGTCGCGCCAACGCCTCGGCCCGGTCGCGACCCTGTACGATCAGCTTGGCAATAAGTGAGTCGTAATAGGGCGGGATCGAGTATCCGTCATAGAGCGCCGAATCCATCCGCACGCCCAGACCGCCGGGTGCATGATAGGCCGTGATCTTGCCGGGGCAGGGTGAGAAGTTGGGCAATTTTTCCGCGTTGATCCGAACCTCGATGGCGTGGCCGTTGATTTCCAGATCGTCCTGGCCGAAGGACATGTCCTCGCCAGCGGCCACGCGAATCTGTTCGCGCACCAGATCGACACCGAAGATGCCTTCGGTCACTGGGTGTTCCACCTGCAGACGGGTGTTCATTTCGATGAAATAGAACTCGCCGTTTTCATACAGGAACTCGATGGTGCCCGCGCCGATATAGTTGATCTTGGCGACTGCGTCGGCGCAGATCTTGCCGATCTTCGCGCGTTCGTCGGGGGTGATGCAGGGGCCGGGGGCCTCTTCGAACACCTTCTGATGGCGACGTTGCAGCGAGCAGTCGCGCTCACCCAGATGAACGGCTTTGCCTTTACCGTCGCCAAATACTTGAATTTCGATATGGCGCGGCGTGGTCAGGTACTTCTCGATGTAGACCTCGTCATTGCCAAAGGCGGCTTTGCCTTCGGCGCGAGCGGTCATGAAGGCGCTTTCCATCTCATCCGCCGTCTGCGCGACTTTCATGCCGCGCCCACCACCACCGGCAGTGGCCTTGATAATGACGGGATAGCCGAATTCCTCACCGATGCGCTTGGCATCTTCCAGCGTCGGAACGCCGCCGTCGGAGCCGGGAACACAAGGAACACCAAGGGCTTTCATCGTGTCCTTGGCGGTGATCTTGTCACCCATCACGCGGATATGTTCGGCGGTCGGGCCGATGAAGGTGATACCGTGGTCCTCGACGATCTGCACGAACTCGGCATTCTCGGACAGAAAGCCATAGCCGGGGTGGATCGCTTGTGCGCCGGTGATCTCGCAGGCCGAGATGATGGCGGGCACGGACAGGTAGCTTTGCGGGCTGGGCGGAGGGCCGATGCACACCGATTCGTCCGCCATGCGCACATGCATCGCGTCACTGTCGGCTGTTGAATGCACGGCGACCGTTTTAATCCCCATCTCGCTCGCGGCGCGGATGACGCGCAGGGCGATCTCGCCTCGGTTGGCAATCAGGATTTTGTCGAACATGGGCCCGCCTTACTCAACGATGACCAGAGGGGTGCCGAATTCCACAGCGTCGCCGTCACCGACCAGAATACGCTTGATGGTGCCCGATTTGGGCGCGTGGATGTGGTTCATAGTTTTCATCGCTTCGACGATCAGCAACGTGTCGCCTTCTGACACCGATGCGCCGACCGAGATGAACGAAGGCGCGCCCGGTTCGGGCTGCATATAAACGGTGCCCACCATAGGCGAGGTCACGGCACCAGGATGGCTGGCCGGATCTTCCTGCGCTGCGGGGGCCTCGGGTGCGGCAGGGGCTGCTGCGGCAGGGGCTGCTACGGGTGCAGCAGCGGGAACGGCCATCTGAACCGGCGCGGCCGCAGCCTGGGTCATACGGCTGACGCGGACGTTCAGGCTGTCTTCTTCGCCATACTCGCGTTTGACCTGCAATTCGGTCAGGTCATTTTCGCGCAGCAGTTCAGCCAGAGCTTTGATGAATGCCACGTCCGCTTCGTGTTTGGTGTCTGTCATGAGTGTCCTCGACGGTTCCCCTTTGGCCCGTCTGTGCGTTGCGGGCTTTGGTCTGATTACGCAGCGTTATAAGCCAAGCGCACTGCCATGAAAAGCGCGTCTCGACCTGTCGCGGTGCTGTTTTGGTCGAGTAATTCAAGCAAAAAGTCGCTAAAGCGGCATTCCAGAGAGTTTCGCCACAAGTTCAGGTAGTTTTCGGGCGCCGAATTTCTCAAGCAGGCGAGCGCGGTAGGCTTCGATAGTGCGGTAACTCAGGCCCAGTTCGACGCCGATTTCCTTGGCGGATAAGCCGCGGCATGAAAGAATGGCAACCTCGCGTTCGCGCTGAGTTAGCTCGACCAGAGGGCGTTCCTCGGAGATGTCGGAAAAGCTCCAGATCCCGTGGCGGAACGGGTCGTCAGGGGTCAAGGATCGTCCACGCGCGCGGCACCAGAACAGATCGCCATTGCGTCGACGCATGACTCGTTCATCCGTGTAGTAGCCTGTGCCACGCATCACCTGCAAGCTGCGCGCGCCGATCCTCTCCCAATCCGCGACTGATGGGTAAAGGTGCAGCAGCGGCATATTGCGGTACTCTGTCTCTTCCCCGCCAAACGTACGTGCGAATTGCAGGTTGCAGCGCCGGATGATCCGGTTCTCCAGCTCTACAAGGCCAATGGGGGCGTATTCGAACGCAGGGTCACTCATTCTTGCATCGTGCCGGGAATTGACACGGAATTGAAGGGGTTGGGCTCAGAAACTGACGGTTGGGGCGCGAGCGTGCGTTCTGTCAGAATTGTTAACTATGTAAATAGAGCTTGAAAACTGGGCCTTAAGTAAAAGTATTTATTGAATAGTTCTGAAAATAGAAGGTAGGTTAGTCGCGGAATATGCCTTCGGGGAGGGGCCAAAACATGCGCGATACACTGACAGGTAGCCGAATTCGCGAGCGGCGTCTGATCGCGGGGTTGCGGCAGGCGGAATTAGCCCGAAAGGTCGGGATATCAGCGTCTTATTTGAACCTTATCGAGCATAATCGCCGAAGGATCGGGGGCAAGCTGCTTGTTGACATTGCATCGGCTCTTGCTGTCGAACCTTCGGTGCTGACGCAGGGGGTCGAAGCCACCTTGATCTCGGCATTGCGGGAAGCGGCGGCGGATGCAATCGGACAAAACGCCGAAATCGATGCGGTTGAGGAGTTCGCGGGGCGGTTCTCAGGTTGGGCAGGTGTGTTAGCACAGATGCATCGGCGCGTAGTCTCGCTGGAGCGCACAGTCGAAACGCTGTCGGACCGTCTAACCCATGATCCGCATCTTGCGGCTTCGATGCATGAGGTCTTGTCGACCGCCGCCGCCATTCGTTCGACCGCTGCAATTCTGGCTGAAACTCAAGAAATCGAGCCGGAATGGCAGGACCGCTTTCATCGCAACCTGCATCAGGATGCAGAACGGCTTGCAGACAGTTCGAAATCGCTGGTGACTTATCTGGACGATGCTGACTCGGCGGATGACCGACGCGGTGTGCCACTGGAGGAGGCGGAGGCTTTTTTTGAGGCGCGCAGCCACCATTTTCCTGAAATCGAAAGCGGCGGCAGCAGTAGCGAAGTCGATCTTGAGGCGCTTGATTCCGCCGCGGTAAAAAGCGTGACCCGCGCGTTTCTGGATGTGTATGCACAGGATGCGCTGGCGATGCCGTTGGAGGCTGTAAAGGCTGCACTTAAAGGGTCTGAACCTGACCCGCTGCAGCTGTCGCGGCAGTTTTCGGTGGATATTGCGACCGTCTTGCGCCGGTTGGCTGCTTTGCCGCCGGGCGTTCTGTCGCGACCGACTGGGTTAGTGATATGTGATGCCTCAGGCAGTATTCTGTTCACCAAGGCGGTGCCGGGCTTTGCGATGCCACGCTTTGGCGAGGCGTGCCCGTTGTGGCCCTTGTTTCAGGCATTAAACAGACCTCTTGTGCCCATCCGAAAGCGGATTGTTCAGCTGGGGCGTTCAGCGGCCGAATTTGACTGTTTTGCCTATGCATGGCCGCAAGCGGCTTTGGGCTATGACGACGCACCAGTGTATCGTTCCGTGATGTTGGTGCGATCAGTGGATGAAGGCCCTCAGGATGCGCAGAATGTGGCTCGTGTTGGCCCCAGCTGTCGCGTGTGTCCGAACGCTGAATGTGAATCTCGTCGTGAACCGTCAATTCTGAGCGAAGGTTTTTGACAGTTTCCTGACAGACGGCGTAAGCTGGCCTAGACAGGTTTACGGATGGGTAGCCCGTCACGGGGAGGAATACTACAAATGAGCCGTAAGGTTCTGTTAATTGAGGATGAGCCGAACATTGCCGAGGCTATTCGGTTTTTGCTGACGCGCGAGGGTTGGCAGGTTGAAACGCATGCCGAAGGGTTGGACGCATTGCGGGTTATCCAAAGCGCCGACCCTGATCTGGTTATTCTGGATGTCATGTTGCCGGGCAAGAGCGGGATGGAAATCCTGCGCGACCTGCGCGAGCTTGAAGACTTGAAGACCTTGCCGGTTCTGATGCTGACCGCGCGCGGACAGCTGCGGGATCGCGAGATGGCCGAAAATGCCGGAGTCAGTCGTTTCATGACCAAACCGTTCTCGAATGCCGAGGTTTTGACCGCGGTGCGGGATTTGCATGCTCAGGCTACGCGGTCATGAGCATTAGCGAAGATCGACGGCCTCAGGGTGTTCGGCCTTCGCTGTTTTTGGAACGTCAAAGCTATCGCCGTCGCCGGCTGTCGGATGCCGCTCGCTTTTTGCCGATTCTAGGCGCCGCTTTGTTTGCCATCCCATTGCTGTGGCCGGGGTCTGATGAGGCAGGAGACGGCATTCGGCTATCGTCGGCCATTCTTTATATCTTCGTATGCTGGGCCGTTCTGATTGGCATCAGTTTGGTTTTTGGTTTTGCAGCCAGACGTATGGCCACTCAAGACGAAACCGATCAGAGACCAGACTGATGGCAACGCTGAACGTCCTGATTCTGGTGTGTTTGGGCTATGTTGTACTGTTGTTCGGTGTAGCCTTTGCGGCTGACAGGCTGGCAGCTGCAGGCCGTGGGGCGTGGCTGCGATCCCCCTTGTTCTATACTCTGTCGCTGTCGATCTACTGCACCGCCTGGACATTCTATGGCGCGGTCGGGAACGCTGCGCGATCTGGGTTGGAATTCGTGACGATCTACCTTGGTCCCACGCTGGTCATGATCAGCTGGTGGTGGGGCCTTCGCAAACTGGTAAGGGTGGGGCGCAGCCAGAGGGTGACCTCGATCGCAGACCTTATTTCTTCGCGTTACGGAAAATCCAACACCCTGGCGATTTGTGTGACCGTGTTGGCCGTTTTGGGGGGCACGCCCTACATCGCCTTGCAGCTTCAATCCATCACCCTGTCTTTTTCGATTTTCGCCGAGGCCGATCCGACAGGTCTTTATCGCGAAGGATCCAGTGTGTTTTGGGTCGCTGCCGGATTGGCAGTCTTCGCGATTCTGTTCGGAACACGGAACCTTGACGCCAATGAACGGCACCACGGGGTTGTGACCGCCATCGCGCTGGAGTCGGTGGTCAAGCTGTTTGCCCTTCTGGCTGTTGGAATCTTTGTGGTTTGGGGCGTCGCGGGCGGGCTTGGTCCTATGTTGGACCAGATCGATTCGTCCGAAATCGGTCAATGGAACGTGGATGCGGGGCGCTGGACTACTTTTGTGTTTCTGTCGGCGGCATGTTTCGTCTGCTTGCCTCGGATGTTTCAGGTCATGGTGGTCGAAAATTCGGACGAGGCGCATCTGAGGACAGCCGCATGGGCGTTTCCGCTGTACCTGCTGCTGATGAGTTTGTTTGTCGTTCCCATCGCAGTTGTGGGGTTGGACCTTTTACCCGAAGGATCCAACCCTGACCTTTTCGTACTCACCGTGCCTCTGTCTCAAGGGAATGAGTGGCTGGCGATGCTCTCGTTCATCGGCGGGTTCTCGTCCGCTACATCCATGGTGATTGTCACTGCCATGGCGTTGTCGACGATGGTGTCGAACCATGTTGTCATGCCGATCTGGCTTAGCACGCAAGGGGGGGCAGGATCGGTTTCGGGGGATGTCCGGCATGTTGTTCTTATGGCGCGGCGGATATCCATTGCAGTCGTCATGGCGCTTGGGTTTTTTTACTACCGTTTGTCCGGTGGCGGTGCGGCACTGGCTTCTATTGGCTTTATAGCTTTTGCCGGAATTTCCCAGATTTTGCCTGCCCTTGTGGGTGGTTTGTTCTGGCGCGGGGCGACCCGGACAGGGGCTCTTGTCGGGTTGACCGTTGGGTTTGTGTTGTGGATTTACACCTTGTTGCTGCCGGAGATGGGTGGCGGGTTCATGTCCGGTGCCATCATTCAGAACGGTCCTTTCGGTTTGGAGTGGCTGCGTCCTCAGGCGTTGTTCGGGATCGAAGATATGGACCCGATCGTGCATTCGGTCATGTGGTCACTGTCTCTGAACACGGTGGCGTTCTGCGTGGCCTCGTTGCTTAGTTTTCCCAGCCCGCTGGAGCGCTTGCAGGGTGCGCAGTTCGTAAATGTGTTCGACCATTCCGTAGCGCCTCGCGGTTGGAGCGGCTTTGTGGCGCAGAGCGAAGATCTGATGATCATGACCCAGCGTATCCTGGGCGCGGGTCCGGCGCAGGACTTCTTTCAGGCCGAGTCGGAACGGCAAGGTGGACGTTCCAGTCTGCCAGAGCCGACACCTGCCTTTCTGGAACGGCTTGAGCGAGAGCTCAGCGGCTCTGTCGGCGCGGCGACGGCGCATGCGATGATCGGGCAGATTGTGGGCGGCTCGTCGGTCTCGGTCGAAGACCTGCTGGCTGTGGCCGATGAATCGGCGCAACTGTTGGAGTACTCTAGCCAGTTGGAGACAAAGTCGGCCGAGCTGACCCGCACGGCGCGCCAGTTACGGGATGCGAACACAAAACTGACTCAAATTTCTGAGCAAAAAGACAATTTTTTGGGCCAGGTCAGCCATGAATTGCGCACGCCAATGACCTCAATTCGGGCTTTTTCCGAAATCATGCGCGACACTGACGGATTAAGTCCCGAGGAACAGACGCGCTATGCGGCGATTATCCACGACGAGGCGCTTCGATTGACTCGCCTGTTGGATGATCTGCTGGACCTGAGCGTCTTGGAAAGTGGCAGGGTGAACCTGAACATGGGGGGCGATACGCTACGCTCGGTTTTGGACCGGGCCGTCTCGAGCGCCCTGGCTGGATCAAGCGCTGGTATCGAGGTGCGGCGATCCAAGTCCGCCGAACGTATTCCGCTTCACACCGACCTGGATCGGCTGGGACAAGTCTTTATCAACCTAATCTCGAATGCGCAGAAATACTGCGATGCGGATGAACCTGTGCTGACCATCTCGGCTCATGACGTTGGTGGGCAAGTGGTGGTTGATTTTGCCGATAACGGCAGCGGCATCCCTCCGGAAGCTCGTTCAATGGTGTTCGAGAAATTTGCCCGTGTGAGCGGTGAAAAGGCCGGAGGCGCGGGCCTGGGCCTGGCAATTTGCCGCGAGATCATGCAGCGGCTGGGGGGCGAGATCACCTATCTTCCCGGTCAGGGCGGCGCTGCGTTCCGGGTTCGCGTTCCATTGGCCTACCGTCAGGCCGCTCAGTAGTGGGCGCGTAAAGACATTCGTAACCTCCGCTGGGTTAGACCGGATGTCAGGCACAGGAACGAAGGGCGGTTTTGGGAATGACGCAACCGGTCGGCACGGCGTTGGCGCGCAAGCTCTCGGCAAGTCAGGAGGAGCGGGGTGACAAACCGCGCTCTGTTCTGCGGGCTCTGCGATTGGCATTCGCACGAGCGGCAGGGGATGTGATGAAGCTGCCCCTGACGGTGATCGGCGCAAAACAATCATGTCGACGGGCGGATACATTGGCTGAAGTTGCCAAGGATGACTGGCTTTTCGTGCTGCTGGGAAATGGGGATGGTGTTTCAGCGGCCGTGTGCCTTGATCCTGGCGCAGTGTCTGCAATCGTTCAGGTGCAGACATTTGGGCAGGTCATGTCGGACCCGCCTACCGCGCGCGTGTGCACGGATACGGATGCGGCTATGGTCGCACCTCTGATCGAAGAGGTACTGACCCGCGCGTCCCGTATCGTCGAATCCTCGAGCGATCAGGCCGGTTTGACGGGGTATGAATACAAGGCGCGTTTGCCGGACAAGCGCACGCTGACACTGGCTATGGTCGAAGATATTTATGACGTATACGAACTGACGGTCGAGCTTGGCGGAGGTGTGCGACAGGGACAGATTTCCCTGTTTCTGCCGGATCGTCAAAAAGATGGTGACCTTGATGACCCAGACGAACAGGTCGCAGGCCCCAATCTCGAGCAGTCGTCGGGCGTATTGCGAGCGGAGCTGAACACGGTGATCTGCCGTATGTCGTTGCCCTTTGCGTCATTGTCTGGGTTATCGGAAGGTGATGTTCTTCCGCTGGTCGGGGCGCGTGTAGACAAGGCCGAAGTCTTGACGATTGACCGATCACGGGCTGCTGTGGGTCGCTTGGGCCAATGTGGCGGAATGCGTGCAGTGCGATTAAACGAACACGAAACTATACCCAGCCCGCTAAACGCGGCTGAGCATGAGTTTCTTGAAGCCCGGTCGCCAACGGCGCAGTCCAAACCCGAGCATGATCTTGAAACAGATATTGTTCCGATCACCCCAAAGGCACTGGAAACGATTGAGGGTGAGTTGACCCTGGGCGACTCAGATCAGATTGCAGCCGAGATTTCAAAGCTTGCGGGGCTGGATGGCAAACCTGACTAATGCTGCCTAGTCGCTCACGCTGCGAAGTTGATCCAGCGCCGGTCTGAGGTTCTCAAGCGCGTAACCGGCCTTGGTGGTTGCATCCAGAATGTCATCCGTGCTCATCCGGTCACATTGCCCAAGGGCCCAGACAACCGAACAGCGCGTGCCCGAGGCGCAATAGGCCAGAACCGGGCCGCTGCAACGTTCGGCAAGTTCGCGCTGATGGGCGACGTTTTCCGGCGTCATCGTCTGGTGAGTCAGTTCCAGCACTTCGTATTCCATTCCAGCCGCGCGAACCGCCTGTCCAATCGCGTCAGATTGCAGGTCCATCGGAACTTCGCTGTTGGGTCGGTTGCAGATAACCCGAACAAAACCTAAATCAGCAATGGTCTGAACGTCCTCGACCGAAATTTGCGGCGAGACAGCGTAGCGGGGGGTAATTGGTCGAATCTCCATGACAATTGATTAGGCCGGGTTTGCGGCTCTGTCCAGTTGCGCCCCGACGACGGGTGCGGCGAACATCCCGGCAATCATGGCGATCAGGAACACCACTCCACCGATGCCACCATAGGTGACAGAGGCAATCGCTGGGCCGGGGCATAAGCCGGACAGACCCCATCCCATACCGAACATCACGGAACCTACGACCAGTCGACGATCCAGCTCGGGCGGGGACGCTTGCGGATACTTGCCCCCTGTCAATGGTTGACCGCGCGCGGCGATTTTCCAGGCGACCAACATCGGCAGGATCGCCCCGCCCATTACGAAGGCAAGCGTCGGGTCCCAGTTGCCGAACACATCCAGCCAGCCCTGCACCTTCGTCGTATCGGTCATGCCCGAAATCAGCAAACCCGCTCCGAACAGCGACCCAGATAGCAAAGAGATAAGAACCCGCATCAAACCCATCCCAACATGTGTCGCAGCAGGTACAGAGTTACAGCACCTGAACCGATATAGATAAGCGTTGCCACGATACCGCGAAGCGAGAACCGCGATATACCGCAAACTCCGTGCCCCGAGGTGCAGCCATTCGCGATCCGGGTTCCGACACCAACCAGGACTCCTGCGATTATAACGACAGGCAGATTGCCGGTCAGATGAGTTTGCGGGGCAGGGGACATGAACAGCCACAGCACCAGGGGCATTCCGATCAGCCCCGCGACAAAAGCCAGCCGCTCGGCGGTGCGATCCGTGCTGTCGACCAGCCCCCCGAGAATTCCGCTGGCCCCCATTATGCGACCGTTCCCAAGCAGGTAAACTGCGGCGCCCAAGCCGATCAGTAGGCCCCCCGCCAATCCCCAAATCCACGCCATTTGCATTGTTCGCCCCCTTTCGACGCTAAAGCTTGTTGATGGGAAGCTTCAGAAAAACATCACCTTTTTCGTCCGCAGGCGGCATCTGACCTGCACGCATGTTGACCTGCAGAGACGGCAGGATCAGGCGTGGCATACCAAGGGTCGCATCACGCGCGTCGCGCATCTCGACGAATTCCTCGACTGGTCGTCCCTGACCAATATGCACATTCAGAGCTTTTTGCTCGCCCACTGTTGTCTCCCACGCGTATTCGTCCCGACCGGGTGCTTTGTAATCATGACCAACGAACACTCGGGTTTCATCCGGCAGAGACAATATTTTTTGGATCGATGCATACAGCATCTCAGAAGACCCCCCAGGGAAGTCACACCGCGCAGTGCCGAAATCCGGCATGAACAGCGTGTCGCCGACAAAGGCCGCGTCTCCAATCACATAGGTCAGGCAGGCTGGTGTATGGCCGGGTGTGTGCAACACATCTCCGCGCATCTGGCCAACGTGAAAGCTGTCACCTTCGCGGAACAAGGCATCAAATTGGCTGCCATCGCGCTGAAACTCGGTCCCTTCGTTGAAGATCTTGCCGAAGGTTTCCTGAATGGTCACGATTTGGTCGCCGATACCGATTTTGCCACCAAGTTCCTGCTGTAAATATGGAGCGGCCGAAAGGTGATCGGCGTGCACGTGGCTTTCCAAGATCCATTCTACCTTGAGGTCGTGCTTTCGGACGAAGTCTATGATCATGTCGGCCGAGTTGGTGTTTGTCCGCCCCGAAGCATGGTCGAAATCCAGAACGCTGTCGACGATCGCACAAGCTTGACCTTCGGGTTCCTGAACCAGGTAGGACACTGTGAATGTATCTGTATCAAAAAACGCTTTCACCTTAGGTGTCATTTTGCTCTCCGTACGGGCCTCAGTATTCATATATTAATTACGGAATATAAGGCAATCAACAGTTCGTGACTTGATGTCTGTCAAGGCAGCTTAGGCTGGATTGGCATAGAATTTAAACAATCCGCAAAACCACGCGATGACCGGGCACTTGGCAGGCGAGTTTTCGCCCGTATGCGGACTAAGATCGGTAAGTCTTAAAACGGTTACCTATATGAGGTTAATCAGACAGCATTTGGGAGGATGAACATGTCTACAAGCAATTTGTATTCCGAAGCTGAGCAGCTTGAAGCGAAGTTGCAGGGTGCCTGTCTTGAGACGCGGCTGGCTCTTCAACCCAGCGTGACCAAAATCATCGAGCGTATGCGTCAGCAAGGTGTCCACATCCCATCGCGATTGCGGCGTTTGGATGCGGCGTTGTGCGAAGACGCAATGGAAGCGCGATTTGATAATCTGCCAGTCTAAGGCACATTCTCAACTGAACGAAATTCCAAGTATCACAAGCATCAGCCCGAGAACCGACAGGAAAAGCGAACCCAGGTTCCAAGGCAGAACGTCCTGAACAACGGCGCGCAACTCATCATCCGACAAACCGGACTTGCGCGCCTTCATCACCCGCAAAATGCACCAGACCAATCCCAGAAGGCCTGCGAGCGAGAGGGCAGCACCGCCCCAAGTGATGATTTGAAACATGGTTCCCCACAAACGGTTCACTGATTTCCTCAGCGCTTATCGGATCGTACTGCGTCACACAAGCCTGACCATGGATTGTGCGCTTGCGGTAGGTGCAGAGGCAAGGTATCCCGCGAAAGCCGCTGTTACAGCATCAAACCGCAATCGCTGAGAGAGACGAAAATGGAAGATATGACCGAAGATCAGGCCACCGCCAACTATCGTGTGACAGCGGGTGAATTGCGCCAGTTCATTGAACGCTTCGAGCGATTGGACGCTGAGAAAAAAGACATTGCTGAGCAGCAAAAAGAGGTCATGGCCGAGGCCAAGGCGCGCGGTTACGACACCAAGGTCATGCGTAAGGTTATCGCTCTGCGCAAGCGTGACCAGGATGATATTGCCGAGGAAGAAGCTGTACTTGAAATGTACAAAGAAGCGCTGGGCATGAACTGAGTAAGTCCGGGAAACTTACAGCCTAATTTAGCGGGCGACAGGTCCCTATTTGACCGAAATTTTAGGGGCAGTGAGGTGGCATTTCGATCATTGAGGTGTAAAGAATGCGTTTATCGATTTTCTTGTCTAAGGTCGAAGAAAGCGGACGCCGGTTGTGGTCTCCAACCGGTCGATATCCTGTTCGTAAAGCTCTGAAAACGCGTCCACAATATCCGAATTCCAGCCAGAAAGGTCGAGTTCTTCCTCGATTTTGTCCGGCTCCGCATTCTCTGTCAGAATCAGTGCAAGGGCGTCCGTGATCTCACCGCGAGTCAGGTTTGAATCTGGCTGCGTTAAATCTGCTGCCTTCTGCTTTCCTTCGTCCGTCAGCAAAGACAGAAGCAGATCGAATTCCTTGTTGATCGGAGTATCGTCCGGCAGATCCGCAATCGCGCGGATAATGTCGCCCCAAATGAACGGCGTGTCTTCGTTGCACCACAGCGTGATTTTCACGTTGGGGGCAAGGTCGCGAATATCGTCAATCATACCGATCCAGCTGAGACAGCTCAGGTCAGTGTTGTCGATAACCGCCGCGCGTTCCGCTTCTGGCAATGACATTAACAACTTGGGGATAAAGCTCCCAAGGTTTTTTAGGGCCAAAAAGATCTCGACCTGATGGCCATGAAACGCGTGTTCGAGCAGGGCCATTCTTTCGCCCGCGCGTGGGTAAAGCTGCCCGTCCAAAAGAGTTGCTCCGCGATCACCAGCGAACTCGTTGCTCAGGAAGATCGCGCGTTGAGCGTTTTCGTCCGAGGGCAGCACATTTCGCAACCGATCCTCGCCTTTTGGGGTCAAAGAGCCCGAGTGCAACGCCTGAAACACCGGATTAAAAACTTGCCGAAATCTTCTGGGGCCAAAAAATCGGGTTCCTGTTTGGGACAGAGTTGTATTGTTGGTCTGTAAAGACGTAAGTAGCCGGCCTTCGTCGGTAAAAGCAGCACCGGCGTGGATGGCAACCTGCATCGTTGGTATACTTCCTTACGTTTTTGGCCTTGTCTGCCGGATTACAGTCTGAGCGTGGTACAGTCAAACCCGGGCATTACAAAGCGCTCGCCCGATTGGACACGAAGAAATCGGACTTTCCTTAAGCAAGGATGAAATTTGAGGCTTGCAGTCCCTCGCCAGAGCCATTAATCGACACGCAATGCCCCTATAGCTCAGCTGGTAGAGCAACTGATTTGTAATCAGTAGGTCCGCGGTTCGAGTCCGTGTGGGGGCACCACTATCCTTCTATATTCCCTCTTAAAACAAGGGTATTCGCCAAACAAGGCGAAATCTGTGTACCACTTTGTGGACCAGTTAACTCTGTGTACCGCTGGGCGGCCCGTTTATCCTGTAATCGCCGGGTCAGTCGCCGCATGTCGTGGTTCTCTCGCTCGGTGGACAGCAGAGGAAACGTTGCCGGATGGCTTCCACTCAGCAGGAATTATCCCTTCGCGAAGAATTGTTGGATATCCGTCGCTACTCGCTGACGGCCATCAGCACTCTTGAGCGGGCACAGGGTGCGACCCCCGTGGTCGGTTCGTTACGGGCGCAGATGCAGCGTCTCCGTCAGATCGCGGAGGAGCTTCAAGAATGAACCAGCCAAAACTGAACACCAGCATTGACCGGCCACTGGATGGATTGCCGGAGGCGATGCAGAACGAGATCGCGGAGATCGAAAAACGGGTGAGACGAGACTGCCGCGAGCGCATGCTGTACTCCTACGGCGAGGTTCGGTCTTGGTTGATTTTTGGAAAGGGTCCAACGGGCCAGTTGGCCATGGTACTGGGTGGTGCCAAGGAAGCCGACTGGATGGCGTATCTTTTGGAGCGCCAAGAGGCGGGAGCCCCGGTACCAGAAAGTGTCGGTCGGGTGAGTTTGGCAGCCTATGAGATGCCACGTCGCTGGGCTGGCCTCCTGTCCTTCATCGAGCGTGACATCCTCCCTCCCGGCGCGGAGCTGGAGAGTTGGCCGGGGTTCGTGCCTCTGGCTCAGAAGCTGCAGGAGATCGCCGAATGAGTGCGATGACGCAGGCGATAAAGCGGGCAATGGTGGATGGCCAAGACCTCGGCCTGAAGGGTGCGCCATTGCGCCGTTACATCGAGAAGGACACGAATGTCTCCGGCGATCTAATCGACAACATCTTGGCGGAGATTTACGCGGACATGATCTGCCGGATCACGCCAAACTTGGAGGTGACGTTCAATGCCGCCGCAGCGGAGGCCCTCCGCGCTTCTGGCCTGACCAATGGCCGCTCGCTCTCTGTCGAGATGCAGGACGGCCAGCTGGTGATCGGAGATCGGGATGGCTGAGCAGAAGGGCCGCGTAGTAGAAATCGACCAGCTTGCTGTCGACTTGATCAGCGACCGGATGTTCAACCGCCTGCACGACTATGTCAGCCGTCATCCCAGTGCCGATCCCCTGCCGATGCTCAGCAAGATGCTGACGGCTCTGGGGCACAGGTTTGGCTCAGACCCTTTGCGGGTCATTCGGATCGCCGTTCTGGCGCGGCTACAAGCCTCTGATGCGTGCCTGATTGTCGATAGCGTGGAGCTATCCACTGCCGCCGCTCTTAGGGAGAAAGTCGCTGAGGTGGAGGAAATCCGGTGATGACGTCGAATGATCTTACTGGACAAGTTTTTGGAAGACTGAAGGTCATCAGTAGAGCTTCAAAGAGCGCTTGCTGGAAGACGGCTTGGCACTGTGATTGCGACTGTGGCGGGAGAACTGTCGTTTTGACCACCAACTTGCGCACAGGACACACGCAAAGTTGTGGGTGCCTTTTCCGGCAGAGGAGGGGAGCAAATAGTGTCGTTCATGGTGATACAAAGTCAGCGCTGTATGTGGCATGGGCGAACATGAAGCAGCGCTGCGCGAACCCAAATTATTCTGAGTATCCAAATTACGGCGGTCGCGGTATTTCGTTCTTCGAATACTGGAGCGATTACGCCATCTTCAAGAGATGGGCCGAAGACCTTGGATACGAAGTAGGCCTGACCATTGAGCGGATCGATGTGAATGGGAATTACGAGCCTTCAAACGTCAGGTTTGTCCCACGAGAGAAGCAAGCCCAAAACACCCGCCGAACAGTTTGGGTTGAATGGGAGGGTGAGCGGCTTTGTGTGTCTGAGGCTGCCCGCAGGGCGGGCCTAAAACCTGCAACGGTGATAATGCGGATGCGCAGAGGGTGGTCTGCCGAGCGCGCTTTGAACACAGCGGCGGCGGTGTGATGAAGCCGACGCCGAATGACCTGATCACGCTCAAGCGCATGCAGGACACGCGAAAGATGGTGATCGAAATCAACGAATGGATGGCGGCTGCTCTGGCGGCCCACGAGAACAAGGGGAAGAAGAAATGAGCGATGAAGACCGTATTGCCCAGTTAGAGGCCCAGCTCGGCGCGATTCGCGCGAAGGAGCAGGCCGGTCAGGAAGACACCGACAAGCGCGCCTTGACCTATGCCGTCAAGAGTGCGGCGGCCAAGGTGGACGCAGCGGAGAAGGCGCTCGAAGAGGCCTTTGATGAGGGCGACAGCGCGGATATCGCCAAGGCGCAGCGCGCCCTGACTGAAGCCATTGCCACTCGCGAGAAGGTGAACGCCGAGGCCCAGAACATTGCGGCCAATCGCGGCTGGACGCGGGGCAATAATTCCGGTGGCGAGGACTTGGACACGACCAACCTCGAAAACTGGAAGAGCAGCCACAGCGATTGGTACGGCGTCGACAAGGAGATGACCAAGTCCGCCCACGAGATCGACGCCCAAATCAGGGGTGCCGGTGTACTGGAGCCGGGGTCGCGGGAATATTTCGAGGCCATCGACCGTCAGATGGCGCAGAAATACCCGGATCGTTTCCGTGGCACGCCGCCGACCGGCGGTAGCGGTGGCGGCGGCGCTCACTATCCGCGCGGCGGGCAGCAGCGGATCGAGAAAGACCTTGCGGACAGCTATCGCAGGATGGGGATCAACATCGACGATCCAGAGGTGGCCCGCAGAATGATCAAGAACCGCGAGACTGCGGTTCAGAAGGGCTTGCTTCCAGCTGAAAAACCTCGCAGCCTGCGGGTAAAGAGCAGATGAAAATGGATTTCGCTGCGTTGAGCGGATTTCCGAACCCAAAATGGCCTTCTAGCGGCTGCAGTGCCCCCACCTTAAACAACTGCCGGCCAAAATTGATCCCAACTATTGATCGACATCAATCGGATTGGCTGACATGCGCAAATTATTGATCCGCCAGCGATCACATTCCGTACTTCTTCGGTGGATTGGTTAGTCCCATCGCCAGTCCTTGCCCGCGTTGTCTCCTATCCCATGTTCGGACAGCGCGGGCTATTTTCGTGGGTTGCATGATGATCAAACGGACAGAGCCGAACGTACAGGTCTGATATGACTAGGTATTTTTGCGCGGTTTGTTTTTTGCTTTTTTGGCGCTCCTAGCTTTTCGGTTGGGACCAACAGAAGTCCAGCCAGATTGAAATACATAACTTAGCTGCAAGGGGGATGGTTTTTGAGAAACCTTTCTTCGATTTTTTTCTTTTCCAGAAGCACATTGTAACTGTCATAAACCGTCTACGACGCCCAATAAGTCGCTATACGGGTGACTGGTAAGCGCCTCAAACTGCGTGTTAGGAGTTGGATGCATGGGACTTGATGACGGAATAGATAGCTACAAAGGTCGCGAAGCCGAGTGGGCGGCTCTTTGCGCATTCGATTGCTTTGAAAGTAGCGAAGAAGACATCCGAGATGGCAGAGCTAGAGACCCGCATGGCGGCCTACTTGAAGGAGTTGGGCTATGATGCCTGAGGGGTGGAATGAAGTACATCTTTCGGAACGCGATATTGCGGTAATCGACGGTGACAGAGGGAAGAACTACCCTTCAGCGGGTGAACTGATGGAACACGGCCATTGCCTTTTTCTATCGGCTAAGAATGTAACCAAGAATGGCTTTGCATTCGACGAAACCCAATTTGTCTCTCAGGCGAAACACCAAGCCTTGAGAAAGGGGCATGTTTCGAGGGGCGATATTGTAGTCACCACTCGTGGAACGGTGGGAAATGTCGCTCTGTATGACTGCAAGGTGCCATACGATGTTGTTCGCATCAATTCTGGTATGGTCGTTGTTCGCAACACAGATCCGGGTGTTTCAACTGATTATTTAGACATTTTGTTCCGTTCTCATGTTGTGCAAAATCAAGTGCAGCGATTGACGTTTGGTAGCGCGCAGCCCCAACTGACTGTTGGCATTATCAACAAGTTCAAGCTTCCGTTCCCCCCCCTAGCCGAACAAAAGAAGATCGCGGAAATCCTCTCCGCGTGGGATCGGGCGATTGGGGTGGCCGAGGCCCAGCTAGCTGCAGCTCACACCCAAAAACGCGCCCTCATGCAGCAACTCCTAACAGGCAAGCGTCGCTTCCCTGAGTTCGAAGGGGAAGAGTGGAAAGAGGTTAGGTTGGGGGATGTTCTCAGAGAAGTTAAACGCCCCGTGGCTTGGTCTGATAGCGATCTGTATAGGCTTGTAAGTGTTCGTCGTCGATCCGGTGGTATATTCCACCGTGAGGACTTATTCGGTCGCGATATCAAGACCAAAAACCTTAAGAACGTTTTGTCAGGCGACTTCCTCATTTCCAAGATGCAGGTAGTGCACGGCGCAATGGGGTTGGTTCGTGATGAATTTGACGGGATGCAGATCTCTGGCTCTTACATCGCTATCAATTCCAAAGATAATAGCCGATTGAACATTGAGTTCTTTGATTGGCTCAGCCGCATGCCTGAAGTGTACCATCGTGCTTACCTTTGCAGCTATGGTGTCCACATCGAGAAGATGACTTTCAACTTCAATTTGTTCCTGAAGGAACGCGTGAAGCTGCCAGCATCGGTAAAAGAACAAGAGCAAATTGTGGAGGTATTGGATTGCGCTGAACGCGAAGTGACTGAGTTGGATCAGCACATCACCAAACTCCGCACCGAGAAGAAGGCCCTGATGCAGCAACTGCTCACCGGCAAACGGCGGGTGGTGGTGTGACAAACAGCCCGCAGCATCGTTCATTGCCCAAGCAAAGGTAGCGGTATGACCAAAGTGAGAGACCTGAGCACATTTGTATCCGGCCCTGTCGTTGTGAAAACCGTATTGAACACTGGTGGCGGATCGCGGAGTAGATACCGAGTGGTTCCGATCCCCGAGGAAGGGTTTCCGCCAAACGTGCGCGTTCAATGCTCGAACAAGATGCGCGAAAGCCACCCGGTTGGGACAATGTTCAGGCTGCATCTTAGCGTTCGTGATACGGGTAAGTCTCCAACTCTCTATGCACATCACGACGATCCATATGAGATCGTTGAACCAGAAGAGATCGCACTGGCCGCGAAGCTAAAAAAATACAGCCATGCAACAAGAGATGAAGCAAAACTAGAAAAACGAGTTGGCTGGCTCTTGGCCAATCCCGTATTGTTAAAAAAGCCTCCTAAAGGAATTGAGGCCCCTCAAAAAAGGAAAAGCACCGCTGCAATTCGGCAGCGCTCTCCGCTAGTCGCGGCGTGGGTGCGAAATCAGGCGGACGGGAAATGTGAAGCCTGTGGAAAAAAGGCCCCGTTCAAAGACGCTCACGGTTTTCCCTTCTTGGAAGTGCATCACGTGTTGCCTTTGTCCTGCTCGGGACCAGACACTGTCGACAACGCGGTTGCAATTTGCCCCAACTGCCATCGGGCTTTTCACCATGCAAGAAATTCAAATAGTCGCACAGAAAAACTCTATTCAACGGTCAGTCGCTTAAGGCGTTACGATTAGTGCCACACCGGCCCGAGGAGCCAATGGTGGAAGCGAAAAACAGTGACCGCACAAATCACCATCGGACAAGATGAAATCGCCATGACTAACCAAACCCCCGACACCCGCGAAGAAGCTGCCGCCAATTCGACGCAGCTAAGTCAAGCGTTACACGTTTAGCGAGGCAGTCCTTTCCTTGGGTAAGTTCCCTCCAGTCCTTTGTTATCATTGGGGTTAGCGAACAGGTTCTGTTTAAGCGGTGCTGAGACTTGGTGATGATCGGAGCGAGGCTCCTACTCATTGCAGCGATTAACGATGTCAAACTCTCCCAGCCCAAAGGCAGGGACAGCCAACATGGAGTTGTTGTCGATAGACGTCAAGTGACTCCAGTTGCGCCGGAAGGTGTCGTGTGTCACTAAGGGCGAAACCTGCCCAAGAGCACAGGATCAGATCGCCATGTCAGGCAAAGTCAGAAAAACCCTTCGACTGGACCCAGAGCTGGTCGACCGGCTGGAGGCTTGGATCAAGGCCCAGCGCGTTGAGCCAGCCGAGAATGCCGTGGTCGAAGTTGCGATCAAAGAGTTTCTGGATCGCGAGCAAACCGACTACGACGCGATGGCGAAGAAGGCCGCGCCCAAGTCCAAGCGGAAGTAGTCAATAGACGCGGCAGTCGATGGTGCCATCATTGTAGATGCGCGTGACCTGACAATCGTCGTCGCCCAGCAAAAGCCAGAGGCCGACGTAGATGTGCAGGTTGCGAGGCGGGTTCACCCGGTAGGTGCCGGGTGCATTGCCCCCGCGCGTGGCGCGAGTGCCGCGCGTACCGCGCGTGCCCCGGCGCTTCCGAACTTCCTGCACAATGGCGGGAGGCTCGATGACGGGCAGGTCAAGGATGGGCGGAAGTTCTACCATGCGTTCTCCTTTCTGTTAGTTGCAGCTGACCATGCCGCCTCCCAAGTCGATGCAGGTGGTCGAGTTTCCATAGCTGTCGCTCATGGTCGAAATGCCGCCGCCAAGGTCCAAGATCGAGCCGCCGTTTCCGGTGCTGTCACTCCACGTGCCGACGCCGCCGCCATGGTCAAAGACCGTTGCGCTGTTTCCGTTGCTGTCACTCCACGTGCTGATGCCGCCGCCGAGGTCCATTCCGGTCGCGCTGTTTCCGTAGCTGTCCGTGCAGCTGACCATGCCGCCGCCCAAGTCGATGCAGTTCGTCTGCGCTTCGGCGGTAGCTCCGATGAGGGTGACCGATACAGCGAGCGCGGGGATCAAAGTCTTCAGGGTCATTGTGCTCTCCTCAGTTGCGGAGCTTGCTGCCCAGCCAGCCGCCAAAGCGGCCCAGCTGGTCGATGATGAAGCCCAGCACCGCGCCCCAGATGAGGCCGCCCAAGATCGTGCCAGTCAGCTGGCCGATGGTGCGGGCGTCGAGGCCCGCGTGGAAGGCGTCGAGCGCCCCGGTGCTGATGTTGTTTGCAAACGCAGCCACGGTCACGATGACGATGCACCAGCGCTGAGCCGTGCTCAGACGATGATAGATGTTAATCATTTCATTCTCCTTACGAATTTCGGGTTGGGGGCTTTGCCCGTGACCTAAAGTCATTAGGCAAAACCGACTTGTGATTTCCTGCCAGATATTTGCGATTTTTCGCAGCTCGCTGTCTGGCCGTTCACGTGAGGTGGATAATGGTCGGGCGCGGGGGTCCGTTGTTTCATTTCCACTCCGGGGCACGTATGCCCCGGCTGTTTTCAAAGGTCGTCGAAGTCGAGGCGTCACCATTGCTTTCCGGGGTCATTTCGGGCGGCCAGCTTCAGCTGCGTGGAAGATCGTCTGCTTCTGCTCCTCGGTGATGGTTTCGCCATAGAGCAGCGGCAGGGTCGGGGCGTCCTCAGCATCCAGCAGGTACGCGGCGAGGCGGCAGTACTTCCGATCCCACTTCTCCTGCTCAGCCAATTGTGGCAGCAGGCAGGTGTGGATCACGGCCATGAGTTCTTCCTGACGCAGGTTGAAGGTCCACTCGCCAGCCAGCATCGATCCATCCCTCATCGGGATGGTCAGGCGGTCGCCGTCGAGCGCGCCCGAGTACCGACCGATCTGCAACCAGTCCAGCGGCAGGGCCTCGGCTAACTCTTCCAGCGAGCTGATCCCAGTCCGCTGGAGCACGCGCGCAAGCGCGTGGCGGCGGATGGCGAAGAAGTGATGCTCGACCGTTTCCTTGTTCGCCCTGTCGAGCATGACCAGCCTGAGCGCCAAGCACTCGTCGCCGTGATTGTCTTCGGCAATGGTCCAGCGGATGTAAGACACGCGCGTCTTGCTGGCGCGGAAGGCAACTTCCAGATCGCCGACGATCCGCTTCACGTGGCGCAGGAAGCGCTGCCAGTCATTGGTCTTCGGCGGCTTCTCCTTTGCCTGCCTCTCGTCCAGCCTCTTCACAGATGCGATGATCTGATCGGCTGCGATTTTGGCGGCGGATACATCCAGTGCTCCCCGGCGAGCCGGGTTATTTTCCGCTTCGATTTTTGCGGCGCTGACGTCCATGGGTTCATCCTGACAGGTCAGGCGATGGCCGTCGGTTTCGGTATCAAAAGTCATGGTTCCTTCTCCAAAGGGTTAGCGCCCCAGTCTCATGCGTGAGACCGGGGCATTGAGTTTCAGTGGTCGTCGAATGCCTCGGCGTGGGTCGGCAGGACGTCCTGCACCCGCTGCCACTCGGCGATCTCGGCGGCTGACAACCAGCTGACCGTTTCGCGGGGGTCTTCGCTCTGGCCGTTGGCCAGCTGCCATCCGCTCACTGCGTTCAGCAGGCGGTAGCGCAGCGCCCAGAGGTCGGTGCGGCCCCAGTGGTTCAGGAACAGGTCGTGCGCGACGTGCCCGAACTGCCACCCCATCGGGCGGCTGTCCGGTACGGTGATCCGCGCCCGCAGCTCGGGGTCGATGTGGTCGGCGAGCCAGCGGCAGCCGACCCAGTTCTTGATGCCCTGCACGACTTCGAACTTGCCCCGCCCGCGCGGCACGCAGAGCAGGCTGTTTCCGGTCCAGTCGAGCATGCCCGTCCGGTGGTACTGCTCCGCCCTGACTTCGCAGGCCCGCTGGTATTCCGGCGGGATGCGACCCGACCAGAAGCGGCTGGGTTCGACGCGGTCCATCGTGACGGCGTACCCCTTCTGCTTGACCGGCTCGCCGGTCTTTCCGTCGACCAGCTTGAAGAAGTGCTCCAGCTCGACGATCTGGCTGTCGCTCTGCGTCCCGGCGATTTCGCGCAGGACGGCGTTCAGCGACCGCTCCGGGTCGGGGCGGACCTTGGCGATCTGGATGTAGCGGTAGGCCGTGGCCGCCGAGAACGGCAGGTGCTTCGCAATCCACGCCTTGCTCCAGTCTTCGCCCAAGACGTCGCGCAGGCGGATCAGCGCCTCGCCTGCGGCGATGGCCTTTTCCACCATGGTCTGGTGCGCGGCCTTTGCTTCGATGTGAGCTGCGGTTGCTGCCTTGATCTCGGCTGCGACGGCGCGCTCGGTGTTGGTGTCCATTCGAGAATGCTCCTCTCGTTACAGTGAAACTGGGGTCTGCCCAGTCGTGCTCAGACGGCACGTCGAGCCAGCTCGAATGCTGGCCGGAGGTATCGTCCGAAAACTAAAAGGGGGTGCCTCACCCCGCCGGAGGGCGGGATGGGGCTGTTGGTTTACATCGACATGAGGCTCGACCACTGGGCAGCCATGCTGGAGTTGATCCGCCTCGTGGAGAGGCGGTGGTATTCGTCGAATGACTGGCTCTGCCATTCGTTCAGCATGTCCCAGTTCTTCCGGGTCTCGTCGGTCGGGAGGTAGCCGAAGACGCGCAGCTCGCGCGCGTCGTAGCTCCGGTAGAACGCCTCCAGCTTTTCGCGGGCCGCGTCCTCCTCGATCCCCTCGCTCTTGATGAGGGCCTCGACCGTCTTGTCGACCTCGGAGATGGCTGCCTCCAGCTTGCGCTGGACCGTCGCCTTGGTCTTGCCGAACCACGTGTCGGCGTGGTTCCCGGTGTTGGTGTCGAGGCTGGCCACCCAGATCGACCCGTCCTTGTTGAGCTTCTGCTCGGACAGGCCCGCCGGTGGGTCGTATATTGACAAGGCAGGCACCACCTGCAATCACATGGTGTCACGTGACGCCAAGAAAGTCAGACCTCTCCTATAGTGCGGAAGTCTTTAAGTCCTTGTTTGAGTTCTGAAAATACGGTGTGGTGCCCCTGATTTTTCCAAATTTCTGGAAAGCTCAGAGCTGGGAGGTCAGTCCCAGCTGCTCCCAAGCCTCCGGGTTCGCTGCCTCCAGCCGCATCAGGTAGCCCTGCTGCGCTGCGGTCACGACCTCGTCGGCCTGTGCCTCGGTCAGGCCGAAGCGTTCGATGAGTGCCGACGTGATTTCGTGGCGGCGGTCATCCCACAGGATTGCATCCTGCGCGTATTCGAAAGGTGTCTGGTTGGTCATGGTCTCCTTCTCCATAGGTTCTGGTCCAACCGGACAATCCGGTCTTCCAAGGTTGAGGTTTGAGGCTCACTCACCGAAGTGGATGATGAATGGACCAAGGTCCCAGCTCCAGCTGTCAGGCAGCGAGGGCAGGGTGACTTCGCTCGGTTCGATGCTGATGTTGAAGACGTCGAAGATCAGGTATCCGAAGAACCAGATCAGCGCGGCGGCACCTGCAAAGATCACGAAGATATCAAAGCAGGCGCGACACCAGCCCAAGAAACCGGGCGGGTAGTTCGGGTTGTCGAAAGGGTGTTGGTTGTCGTTCATTGGGTCCTTCTCCAAGGGGGTGCAGTTATTCCAGAAACGTTGCTCCGCAAACGACGAGACCCCGCGCAATGGCGGGGCCTTCGTCTGGGTTGATTGGTGCTGGGTTAGTCCAGCAAGTCGGCAAACAGGTCTTCCAGCTGAGCCAGCAACTCCTCCTCGCGGCGCTCGGTGAAACTGCTGCGGTTGATCATGAAGCTGCGCTCCTCGTCCTGCGCCATCTCGTGCTCGATCAGGGCGCGGAGACCGCCGAGCGTTGACTGTTGCCCATCAGGGCTGAAGCGGGCCCGGAAGTGGGTGTTCCACAGGACCTCGATCCAGCCTTCGCGGTCGAGGCCAATGCCGACGATGCGGTCGTCAAAGGGCATTATTCGTATCCTTTCCTTTTCCCGAACCGAGACGAGCGGAAGCCGCCGTCACGGTAATAGAGTTCAATGCGGACATGCCGACCGGCGAGGCGGTCTGCCTCTGCAATGGCGTCACGCTGATGGTGAAACCAATCGCTCTCTTCGCCGATCTGATTGTCGTCCCTGTCGTACTGTGTCACGCCCCAGCTCTGCCATTCGTGACTGTAGGTGACGCGGATCAGGATGAGTGTCATCTTCCGCTCCAAGCCCATCTAAGCAGTCGTTCAATAAAGGCCACGACAGACCCGATGAGAAATCCACCTACTGTCCCGATGACCGTCGTCATAGCATAAAGGGTGGCGACGGTTTCTGTTTTGCTAAACTCTTGCTTGATGAGTTGGGGTAAAGTCTTTGGCCCAGTGAGGGCGGCCTCAATTAGAATGCCGAAGGGGAATAGTAGGCCGGTAATAAGCCCAATCACTGCGAAGGCTACCATTAGCCTAAGTGATCGGTTCATGCCTTCACCGTGCTCAGCTGACCGCCGCGCACATAGGCCCTGACGGTGCAGATCAATTCGCCCTCAGTTATTTTGACTGATGGCTTTGATGGAAAGAGGGAATTTAAATCGTTCGGGATAGGGCTAGGCATCATTTTCGAGAGATCACCTTTCCGTCCTCTTTGAATATAACGAAAGAACCTTCAGTCTTCTTCACGCCTATAACTACGGAAGATGTACCAATTGAGGTCTTTCCGCGAACGGGGCTGTGAGCGTACCAGTCAACTTCGCCAACTATCGTGCATTTTCCGTTGTTCGAGCAGTACGACGAACGGATACTTGGTTTGAATTCGTAGTCTCGAACTGGCCATCGCTGAGCAAACGCACGCTTTTCTGCCATGACTTTTTCGTGTGACCATTGGGTGTTGTAAAAATCAACGCTGTTTGCGTAAGTCCTTGCGATGCGTGAGAGCGCCAGGTTGTTTTCTTGAGACCAAATTTTGTTGTGCTGCCCAACAAAACTAATTGCTTGATCGAGCAAATTGGATTGGTTCGCGTATGGCTTCGTTTGCGATCTGGCGTAGTTTCGACTGCTGTTCTCCAAGCCGAAGCGGCTGATTTCGTTTTGCGTGAATACATGCATCTCCTCTGAAGGGGTTTGGAACATTAAAACTAACACCTCGTTAGGAACATTTAGTCCGCCGAGGACATCCATCATATCGGCAATCGCCAATTGACCAGATGAGAAGTCATTGCTTGAGTTGCTCATTTGATGGACACCCAATCGCCCATCGATTTGTCTTTGCTGCCCTGCGATGAATACGAAAAAGCAAGCGGACATGCAGTCACCAGTTACCCGCGTCTTCAAACCGATCTCTTGAACTTCTAGCGCCAACAATAGCCCTTCGTGAACATGCCCCCCCGGGCTATCCAAGAGGATTTCAGATGGCGTTCCATATTTGGACACTGCGCGTTTAAAGTTGAACGCAGTGCGGCTATCTATAGGGCCAAACAACCCGAAAACTTCCGGGTTTGAAGGATCAACAACAAAGGGACGGAAGGACGTGTCCAGTTGTGAAGCAACCGCGATTTGGGAGGCAAGTATCAATGAAAGGGACACGAGAGCGGATTTAATCATGGTTTTCATTTTGGACCCTATAGGTAGTAGAGTTATCGGTCGTCAAATGGGGAACGAACTTGGTTTCTTCTGTTCAGAAGTTGTAAGTAAGTGGGCAAAGCGACACAGAACTCACGTTGAGTGTGTAAGTGTCACCGAGAACGTCGTAGAAGCACACTTTATTGAAGCCGCTTACTCGTTCTCCAGTTAAAAAGCCTGTGGCTGCAGTGGCAGGGAAGGCGGCCAGTGTCAGTACGGTTGCGAAGATCGCTGGTATTTTCTTCATGTTTTTCTCCTTTTATGGCTCTGAACTTTATCTATCGTTGCCAAGTTGATATGGCATGACAGTCACGGCCATAAATTTGCGAATTTCAGCCACTATTAGTCAGTTAGACTTCTTCTGCTTGATTGATTTGGGGTATATCGAAATTACTTTTCCCGAACTGTTTTTACAGATATCCGCGCCGTAGCTTGCTACCAAAAATTCTTGCAGGCAAGTTTGGCAACGGACATAACTGCAGCGTCGACCTGCTTATAATTCAAAACGCTACCTGTTGCCTTGATGTAGTTTGCGCGGGCATCCGTGTAGTCGTCAAACCAACCCCAATGCTCCCAAACTTTCTGTGTGATGTTACTAACTTTCCATCCCGCGTCAGTAGAGACGTTTATTTCGTACTCTGCGATATGTGCCAATGCATCCATTTCACTCTTACTAGGATGATTGCGAAAGTCGCAAATTACCTTGCCTGAGCTGTCATGTCCTTGGTGAATTCCTACATCAGCTGATACAGGCATCGTTGAAATTCCCAACGACAAAAGCCCTGAGAATGCAGCAGCAGAGACTTTTGTGGATCGAGAAAATGTTGGCTTCTGTTTGATCATCTTTTGGGTCCGTTCTTGTGTTTTCATTCATCAAAACACAAAGTTGCAGCAGCGCTTTTTGTTTCACGCCAATTTTTTTGAATTTCGTGTCTGACGTCAGCGCCAATGGGACAGTTTAGGTCGATTTGATAAGAGAGGGTTTCTGGCTCATCGTAACCGCCAAGGAGTGGAGATGAGA